>CATPBU010000124.1 GCA_955652455.1 Candidatus Dormiibacterota bacterium | reverse complement strand
GTGGTGCACCGCGACCACGGCATCGGCCGCTTCCTCGAGATGCGCACGGTCAGCGACGCGCTCGGCGAACACGAGTACATGACCATCGAATATGCCGACGGCGACAAGCTGTTCGTCCCCGTCGACCACCTCGACCGGGTTGACCGCTACGTGGGCGGGGCCGACTCGCATCCTCACCTGTCGCGGCTCGGCAGCGGCGAGTGGGAGCGGGTCAAGCGCCGCGTCAAGGAGCGCACCGAAGAGGTGGCGCGCGAGCTGCTGACGCTCTACTCGCGACGCGAGATGGCCGCGGGCCACGCCTTCACCCCGGACGGCACGTGGCAGCGCGAGCTCGAGGCGTCGTTCCCGTACCAGGAGACGCCCGACCAGGAGATGGTGCTCGACGAGATCAAGCGCGACATGGAGTCTTCGCGCCCGATGGACCGCGTGGTCTGTGGTGACGTCGGCTTCGGCAAGACTGAACTGGCGCTGCGCGCCGCTTTCAAGGCGGCCAGCGAGGGCCGCCAGGTGGCCCTGCTTGTGCCCACGACCGTGCTGGCGCAACAGCACTTCCTCACCTTCACCGAACGGCTTGCGCCCTTCCCGATCACGGTGCGCCAGCTCTCGCGATTCTGCAGCGACGCGGACATCGCGGACACCCTGACCGGCTTGCGCAGCGGCGCCGTCGACATCGTCGTCGGCACTCACAGACTGCTGCAGCGCGATGTCGAGTTCAGCAACCTCGGCCTGGTGATCATCGACGAGGAGCAGCGATTCGGCGTCCTGCAGAAGGAGAGGTTCAAATCGCTTCGCGTGGCCGTCGACGTGCTGTCGCTGTCCGCCACACCGATTCCGCGCACGCTGCACATGTCGCTTGCCGGCATCCGCGACCTCTCGGTGATCCAGACGCCACCGGAGGAGAGGCAGCCGATCAAGACGTATGTGACGGCGCGTGAGGATTCTCTGGTGCGCGAGGTGATCACCCGCGAGCTGGCTCGCGCTGGCCAGGTGTTCTTCCTGCACAACCGCGTCCAGACCATCGAGAAGCACGCCGACGAGCTGCGCAAGCTCGTCCCCGAAGCGCGCATCGCGGTTGGTCACGGCCAGATGCCCGAGCATTCGCTTGCCGAGGTGATGCGCGCGTTCGGGGAGGGCGAGATCGACGTCCTGGTGTGCACCACCATCATCGAGTCGGGGCTCGACATCCCCAATGCCAACACCATCGTCATCAACGACGCGCACCGCCTCGGGCTGGCGCAGCTCTACCAGCTGCGCGGTCGCGTCGGCCGGGCGGGGCAGCGAGCGTATGCCTACCTGCTCTATCCACCCGACAGGTCGCTCACCGAGAGGGCCGACAAGCGACTCGACGTCATCGGTGAGCTCCAGGACCTCGGTGCGGGGTTCAAGCTGGCCATGCACGACCTCGAGATCCGCGGTGCCGGCAACCTTCTCGGCGAGGAGCAGCACGGCGAGATCGCAGCTGTCGGGCTCGAGCTCTACAACACCTTGTTGCGCCAGGCGGTGACCGCGTTGCAGGGCAAGCCGATCGTCGAGTCGCCCGCGCAGGTGAGCGTGTCGCTTCCGGTCAAGGCTTTTCTCCCGGTCACCTACGTGACCGACGAGCGCCTCCGGCTGCGCTGCTACCAGGACCTTGCGGCGTGCGCGACCGAGGGCGACCTCGAACGCGCCGTCCGCGGGCTGGTCGACAGGTTCGGGCCGCTCCCAGAGGCGGCCGAGGCGCTCGTCTACTCCCTGCGAGCCCGGCTGCTGGCAGCCGCCGGCGGCGTGACCGCGGTGGAGTCCGGCGGCGGTGGCGTGCGGGTCCAGCTCGCCCTCGACCACGGGCTCGACCTTCCGGCATTGGTCAAGCAGTGGTCATCGCAGGTGGCCGCGACGGCCACGCGGGTCGTGATCACGACTGAACCGGTGCGCCATGGGGCGGATTGGCGCGAGGTGCTGCTCGGGGTGCTGCGCGAGCTCGGCCGTCTGCAGCGGGTGCGCGTCCGGGCGGCGGTGTAGCCATGGCTCGCCACCAAGGGATCACGGCGACGCCGGTAGGGTCAGCAGGAAGCGGCTGCCCGTTCCCGGAGTGCTCGACTCGAGCACAAGGTCACCGCCCATGCGCCGCGCGGACTCGCGGCTGAGGTAGAGGCCGAGCCCGGTGCCCTGCACAGTCGCGCCCCGCGAGCCGCGTGCGAAGCGGGCGAAGATCCGCTCATGCTCGTCATCCGGGATGCCGGGCCCGTTGTCCTCCACCGCGACCATGGCGCGCCCAGCCTCGGAGGTGACCGTGACCCTGACCCTGGGAGCGTCGAGGGAGTAGGCGACGGCATTGGTGAGCAGGTTGCCCAGCACCCGTGCCACCAGCGCGGAATCGGCGAGGGCCCGGGCAGGGTCGGTGACGTGCACGTCGATGTCACCGCCACGCAGGCGCGGCCGCGGCAGCGCCCGCTCGACTGTTGCCGCCACAAGGTCGGCGAGCGGGACCACCTCGCTGGCAACACCGAGGCCGTCGCTCTCCAGCCGGGCGAGGATGAGCAGGTCCTCGGCGAGGCGCTTGGCGTACGCGGCCTGGCGACGGATCGTCGCCACCTTCCGTGCGGCGTCGACATCGGTGACCGTGCCCTCCATCTCCAGCAGCTCGGCATAGCCGTCGATCGCCGTCAGCGGCCCGCGCAACTCGTGGACGGCGATATTGATGAAATCCCGCTTCATGCTCTCGGCCTCACGCAACCGGTGCACCAGCCGGCCGTTGTGCAGAACCAGAGCCGCCAGGCTGGCGAACTGCTGCAGTCCGGCGATGTCGCCGTCGGAGAACGGCTGGCGGCCGTGAACGCGGCCGAGCACGATGATGCCGAGCAGCTCGGCCGAGAAGATCATCGGGCTGACCAGCGCGTGGCTGTACGGTGACGTGTACGGGGCCAGCTCGTCGGTGATCTCCTCGTTGTCGGTGGCAACCCGGATGGCGCGGCCGGCCGCGATGGCGGTCATGATCGCCTCCCCGAGCGGCCAGCGACTGCCGACTGGGGCGACACCTGAGGTGGCATCGACGACCCCCTCCGCGCCATCGATTCGCATCACCGCGCCGGAGTCCGCGCCGGCGGATTCGCACGCGTGGCGGATC
>CATPBU010000123.1 GCA_955652455.1 Candidatus Dormiibacterota bacterium | reverse complement strand
GTGTACCAGGTCGGTGCGGTACATGAGCAGGTTCGCGCCCCAGCCGTGGGGCACGCCGTAATGGACGCCCTGGTACGTGTTGTACGGCTGATCCTTGAGCGCGGGGTTGATGTCGGGGTAGTTGGTGAGCAGGTTGGTGTTGACTGGTGCGGCGGTGCCCCCGACCATGAGGCGCAGCGTCGCATTGCCCGACGCCGACACGCCATCGTACTGGCCGGTCTGCATTAGCGACACCATCTCGTCCGACGTTCCGGCGATCTTGGCGTTGGTGATGCACCCTGTCTGCTTCTGGAACGGCGTCACCCAGTCGACCGTCTTGTTGTTGGAGCCATTCTCGGCGTACCCCGTCCAGACAATGATGTTGAGGGCGCCCTCTCCCTTGCCGATGCTGGCGGGACCGGTGTTCGCCGGCGTGCTGCCACCACCGCCGCTCCCGCACCCGGTCGCGATCAGCACCAGGCTGAGCGCGGCGATCAAAGGTGGGCCGGTCTTTCTGGTCATGCGGTTGCCTCCCCCGGGACGTGGTCGGATGAGCGTTCGCTCAGGCTCAGCGTGCTGTCGCGCGCCCAGGCGAGGCGAACCTCTCGCCCAATCCTGGCGCGGACCTCCGTCGAGGAGGTCGCGAGATTCTGCTGGACGACGATCATGCTGGCCGCGCCGACGTCCACGATGTACCGAGTCTCAGCACCGAGGTAGATGACGTCGCGAACGACGCCGATGACGCTGTAGTCTGCTGGTTCGGCGTGGTCGTGCGGATCGAGCATCCTGATCTTCTCGGGTCGGACGGTGTGACGCCGCGAGTCGCCGATCACGGTACGCGCCAACTCGCCCTCGAGGATGTTGGAGGTGCCGACGAAACCGGCGACGAACGGCGTCGCCGGCGCCTCGTAGATCTCGTCCGGCGTGCCCACCTGCTCGACGACACCCGCGTTGAAAACGGCGATGCGATTGCTCATGGCCAGCGCCTCGTGCTGGTCATGGGTGACGAAGATGAAGGTGATGCCCACCCGCCGTTGGATGTCCTTGAGCTCGACCTGCATGTCCTCGCGCAACTTCAGGTCCAGCGCGCCGAGTGGTTCATCGAGGAGCAGGACGCGGGGATGGTTGACCAGAGCGCGCGCCAGCGCGACGCGCTGCCGCTGGCCGCCGCTCAGCTGGGAGGGCTTGCGGGTGTTGAATCCGTCGAGGCGCACAGTGTGGAGCGCTTCGGCAACGCGCGAGGCCTGCTCTCGTTTCGGGACGCGGCGGACCATCAGGCCATAGCCCACGTTCTCGGCAACCGTCATGTGGGGAAACAGCGCGTAGTCCTGGAAGACCGTGTTGACGTCGCGGTCGAATGCGGGCAGGTCGGTGACGTCCTCACCGTACAGCCGTATCCGGCCCCGGGTCGGTCGCTCGAAGCCCGCGATCAGCCGCAGCGTCGTGGTCTTTCCTGAGCCGGAGGGACCGAGAAGGCAGAAGAACTCGCCGTCGACGATGTCGAGAGAGATCCCGGCGACGGCGGCAACGCTGCCGAAACTCTTCTCGACCTCTTCGAGGCGGACGGCCACACGACCCTGAACGGTCACCGCCATCTGCGCGTCGTCGATCCCGGCCACGGCCAAAATCCGGTCCCTCTCACACACCGCCGAAGACGTCGGGTCGGACCCTACCACTCGGCGCGGGGGTGTGCGGCGATGCTTGCGAATGTTCTGTAAGGAGCCACCCCACACCATTGGTGTGTGGAGGAGGATGTGTGGGCATGCTCTTCCTCAACCAGGCTGACGTCCGCTCCCTGCTGGATCCCGACGAGCTCGTCGACGCGTTGGCGACGGCCTTCGTTGCCCTGAGCGACGGGTCGGCGTTGGCCCCGCCGCGGATTGCGGCGAGGTCGGCCGACGGTCTGGTCGCCGCCATGCCCGTCCATCTTCCGGGCGCAGGGCTGGAGGTGAAGCTGGTGAGTCTGTTCCCCGGCAACCATTCCCGCGGGCTGGCCAGCCACCAGGCGCTGATTGTGCTGTTCGACGATGCAACCGGGACACCGAGGGCGGTGATGGACGGCACCCATATCACCGCGGCGCGCACGGCGGGATCGGCTGCGCTGGCGACTCGCGTCATCGCCGTCGAGGACGCGCACGTTATCGCCATCCTCGGTGCCGGTGTCGAGGGAGAGTATCACCTTGACGCGTTGCCGCGCGTCCGCAATTTCAGTGAGATCCGCATCGCCAACCGCACCCGGGATCGAGCCGTTTCCCTGGCGCAGCGGAACCCGATGGCGCGGGCGGTGAGCTCGTTCGAAGAAGCCGTCCATGGGGCGGACGTGGTGTGCTGCTGCACCCACTCGGCGGCGCCGGTCCTGCAGTACAGCTGGCTGAGTCCCGGAGCTCATGTCAACTCGGTCGGCGCCAACTTCGACGGTCCCGAGCTGGATCAGGACACGATCCTCCAAGGCCGCCTCGTCGTCGAGTCGAGGGTCGCATTTCAGCGCCCGCCCGCAGGCTGCATCGAGCTGTTTGGCCTCGCCGCTGACATGGCGGCGGAGCTGGGTGAGGTGGTCTCCGGGAGACTGCCCGGCCGCGAATCGGCGCAGCAGATCACCGTCTACAAGTCGATGGGGCACGCGGTGGAGGACGCCGCGGCGGCACGCCTGGTGTACGAGCGGGCACTGCAGCAGGGCTCCGGCCAGGAACTGTCGCTGAGCGGCTTGTGACGGCTCCGTCAGCCCTCGTCGACCTTCCGCGCCCGGCTGGGAGCCACCCGCGGCGGCTCGCCCGGCATCTTCGGGTACTGCGGTGGCCACGGTGCGTCGACGAGTCCCGCTCGCATGTCGCGCTCATGGAGCGCAAGCAGCGCGTCCAGCTGCTGCGGTGCAGCCGCCATGGCAGCCCACGGATCGCCGCGCTTGGCAACCCGTTCGGGCACCGTGGCGATGGTGAGCACATCAGGAGCGATGGTGTCGAGCTCGTCCCAGTCGAAAGGTGCCGACACCTGTGCGCCGGGTCGGGCGCGCACCGACCACGCCCCGAAGATCGTTTTGTGCGGCGCGTTCTGGTTGAAGTCGACGAACACCCTGCGACCGCGTTCCTCCTTCCACCACGCCGCGGTGATCAGGTCGGGGCGGCGGCGCTCGAGCTCGCGGGCGACCGCGACCGCAGCCGCACGCACGTCGTACGAGGTCCAGCGTGGTTGCAGCCGAACATACACGTGGATACCGCGGTTGCCCGTGGTCTTGGGCAGAGCCGCGACGCCCAGCCCGTCGAGCAGCGCTCGCACCTCGCGCGCAGCCTCCTGCACCATCGCGAACGTCACCCCCGGGGTCGGGTCGAGGTCGATGCGCAGCTCATCGGCGTGCTCGGGGTCGGCAGCCTTTGCCGGCCACACATGGAAGCCGAGACATCCGAGGTTCACCGCCCACAGCACATGGGCGAGATCGGCGGCCACCAGGGCGCGCGACGTCGTCCCGTTCGGGGTGCTCACGATGGTGGTCTGCAACCAGTCGGGATGCGAGTCGGGCACCCTCTTCTGGAAGAACGAGGAGCCACCGGCACCGTTGGGGAAGCGCTGGAGCAACACCGGCCGGCCACCCATGGCGCGCAGCAGGGGCTCTTCGACAGCCTGGTAGTAGCGCACCAGGTCGAGCTTGGTGTCACCTCGGTCGGCGAAGAACACCTTGCCCGGGCTGGTGATTGGCACCTCCCGCCCGGATGCCTCGACAATCATCGCGTCGTCCATCACCAGCGACCATAGCCGCGAATTCAACTGTTGCGGTTGAGCGACAGCTCAACTTGCCGCGCGCTGGGCCTGCGGTGACGACCGTGTGACGGTGACCGCAACACCATCAGAGCCGTGCACCTGCTTGGTCACAGACCCCCCATTGATCAGGCGCCTGACCCGCGCACTCATTAGGTTGCCGCCATGGCGACAGTCCAATCGCGCAGCGCTGCTCCGCAGCTCCGGGTCATCTCCGCAGAGACGACCGCTGTGGGAAGCACGCCTGCGACCGACGGGTCGCCGGCGCTCACCAAGCAGCAGCGTCGCCGTCTCCAACAGCTCGCCGCCCAGCTCGACCACCTCGAGATGGTGCCGTTCTCAAACGCCGAAGCCGCGTTCGCACCTGCCCTGGTCCTCGAGCGACGGGCCCTCGCGCTCGGATCCGAGACCCTGCGCAGGCGCGCGCAGCTCGTCCAGGCCGACGTGCTCGGTCGCAAAGGCAAGCACACTGCCAGCGGTCAGCTGATCAGGGAGATCAACGACTGGGCCGCCGAGGCCGGTGTGAAACACGTCTTGGCGCGCAGTCACCGCCTGCTCGCCATGTTCTTCGACTCGATGGGTGACATGCCAAGCGCGTGGACCCACGCGGTGCGCGCCGTGGAGCTCGTGGACGACACCATGTCGCCCCGGCTACGCGCCGACCACCTCTTCGGCCTCGGCATCGCCCTTGTCCGCACCGGCGCCTTCGATGCCGCGCGCGAGCGCTACCGTGCCGCGCTCGAGCTGGCGGAAGGGCTGGGTGACGTGCACCTGCGGTTGAAGCTCCTCAACAACCTCGCCTGGTTGGAGGAGGAGGCCGGTGACGTCCACCAGTCGATGGAGATCGCGCGCCGCATGAAGGCGTTCGCCGCCAAGCACCGCATCGAGCTCGACGTCGCCTGCCTGGACACCATCGCCCGTGCGCAGTTGATGCTGGGCGAGTACAAGGAGGCGGAGGCGACCCTGCGCCCGATCCTCGACGACCCAGACCTCGCCTCCCGGGAAAGCGAGGGCGTTGCCGAAGCATTGAGGACGGGGGCCAGCGCCCAGCGCCTCCAGGGCCATGCCGGCAGCGCCCAGGTCACCCTCAACCGCTGTGCACGATTCAGCGAGGAACGGGGGATCGGCCTGATCCGCGTCGAGGCGCTGCAGGAGCAGGCGCAGCTCTACGCGCAGCAGGGAGACTTCGAGCGCGCCTACCAGCAGTACATCGAGTTCCACGATGCGGACACGGCTCTGCGCTCCGCCGAACGCGAGGCCAACGCCCGTACCCTGCAAGCGGTGTTCGACACCACCGAGGCCCGCCGCGAGGGCGAACGCTTCCGCGAGCTCGCTCTGTGTGACGCCCTCACCGGGCTACGCAACCGCCGCTTCGTCGAGAACGACCTTCCTGCGCGGTTGGCGCGAGCGGTTGACGAGATGTCGCCCTTCTCCGTGGCGATCGTCGACCTCGACCACTTCAAGCTCGTCAACGACAGGCACTCGCACGCCGTCGGCGACGACGTCCTTCGCCGTGTTGCCGACATTCTCGCCGCCGCCACCGCCGAGTCGGGATGGACCGCGCGCATGGGTGGCGAGGAGTTCCTGCTCGTCTTCCCCGGCGACGGGCTGGGCGTGGCGCTCTCACGGTGCGAGGACGTGCGCAAGGCGGTCGAGTCGTTCCCGTGGTCGAGCATCGCTCCCGGGTTGCTGCTGACGGTGAGCGTCGGCGTCACTGAGCTGGGGGCTGGCCGCGTCTCCCAGGCAGCGCTGCTCGGCCAGGCTGACCGCAACCTGTACGCGGCCAAGTATTCCGGCCGCAACCGCGTCGCCTCCGACCTGGCCTGAGGCCGGACCTCAGCCCATGGGCTCGATCTCAGCTTTGATCAGCCCCCAGGCGGTCCTGAGCACCGCCTCTGTCGCGGCGGCGTCCTGCGCGTGGGCAACCACGAAACCGAGGTAGCGGTCCCCTTCGGGGAGAGCCTCGACCTTCTGTCCCACCGGGATGGTCAATTCCACGCTGGTCACCCCCGGAACGGCGGCCGCCTCGTCGGTGCCCGCCACGCTGTGCAGCACTCCTGACGCCGGCACGGGCAGCATCAGGACCCCGGCGCCTCCGGGAACCAGCCGTGGCCGGCCCAGGGGCATCGCGCAGGCGTGGCGCAGGATCAGCTCTTCGAGGGTCACCTCGTTGTTGCCGTCATTGATCCGCAACGCCGACGAGCAGCGCCCGCCGATCGATCGTGCCGCCACCTCGATGAGGACAGGACCGCCGGCCGCGAGCCGCAGCTCGGCGTGGATGGGTCCCTCGGTCAGGCCGATCGCGTCGACGGCGCGGGCAGCGACCGCGATGGCCTGCGCGATGACCTCGGGGTCGTGGCGCGATGGCGTGACGTAGAGCGTTTCCGTGAAGAACGGCCCGTCCAGCGGATCCGGCTTGTCGAGCACCGCGATCACCATCAGAGCTCCCCTGTCGAGCAGGCCTTCGATGGCGATCTCAGCGCCGGCTGCGAAGCCCTCGACGAGCAGCGGCGGGTCGCCGTGTGCGCCGCAGAGATCGGGGCGGCGGAGCAGCGCATCCACGCGGCCAATCGCTGTAGCAAGCTCGTCCACACTGTCCGCGCGGATCACCCCGCGGCTGGCTGCGAGGTCAACTGGTTTGACCACCGCGGGCAGGCCCACCACCCTGGCAGCGGTGACCGCCGCCGACCCCACCGCGTCGCCGCGCACCTCCACCCACGGCGGCTGCGGCACACCAGCCGCTGCCAGGAGGGCTCGTAATCGGCGCTTGTCGCGGGTCGCGGCCACCGCCGCCACCTGGTTGTGGACCACGCCCAGCGCCGCGGCGATGTGTGCCGCGCTGACAACGGATGCCTCGTCGACACCGACAACGGCGTCGATTGGCCATTGCTGCGCGAACGCCAACGCCTTGGCGGCCGCCTCATCGGGCCGGCCGAGGTCGAGGGCCAGCACCCGTCCCGTCATCAGTCCGGCGAGGGTGGGCGCCTCGTCAGACGCGATCACGCAATCGACGCCCACGGCCTCCACCGCGCGCAGAAACGCGCTCGCTCGGTAGGTTGCGGTGGGCAGCACGAGCATGACCCGGGGCATTTAGCGACACTACGGTCATGAAGCAACCTCGGGTCAGCGCGACACCGGCGGCGGTGACCCGCATCGCCGAGGTCCGCGCCAATCGCAAGCAATCCAATGCAGGTCTGCGCATTGCCATCACCGGCCGGGAGAACGGCGCGTTCGTCTACGACATGCAACTGGTGACCCCGGGCGAGGAGCAACAGGGCGACCTGGTGTTCTCCGGCCCATCCGGCATCCAGCTTCACGTCCCCCTCGCGTCAGCGCCGTACCTCGATGGGATCACCCTGGACGCCCATCTTCCCGGCGGCGCGGTGCGCGTGGAGAACCCCAACCCCCTCTGGCTAGAGCCGCTCGCCGAGGCCGTTCAGCGCCTCCTCGACGACGAGATCAATCCCTCGGTGGCCATGCACGGCGGCCACATCGACCTCCTCGACGTCGTTGACGGAGTCGCGTTCATCCATATGGGCGGCGGCTGCCAGGGCTGCGGCATGGCGGCGGTCACTTTGGGGCAGGGCGTGCGCGCGGCCATCCTCGAGAGCTTTCCGGACATCCGCGAGGTGCGTGATACCACCGATCATGCCCAGGGGGCGAACCCCTACTACCAGGCCGCCAAGAAGTAGCCGTCGCCCCGGGCGCCTCGCCCGGCTCGCCGCGTCGCCACCCCCGCTCGCCTAGGTCGTTACCGATTCTTTGCCGGGAGGTCGGCCCTCCAGTGACGCTGACCCGGCCCAATTGACGCGTTCCCTTGTCAATTGCGCCCACGGTGATCTTCTCTGTGCTTTCCGCACCCATGACGTCAACGCGCCGCTCGCTGCGTGCGTTCGCGGTTGTCGCCAGCCTGGCCTCGCTGGTCGGGATGTTCGCGCCACTCAATGGTTCGGCAGCCGGCCCGCCATCGACACCTGCGGGTACCCGCGACTTCAGGACGGCCAGCGTCCCCGCCGGTCTGCCGGCCGGCGTGGGCAGCGGCTGCGGCTTCTGTGGGTCGGTGTCCGGCGTGGTCGGCGGCACGACCGTGCATGGTTACAACCTCGGTCCCTCGTACGCCAACGTGTTCGCCTGCGGCCCCACCCTGAACACCGGGTGGAGCAACGACCCCTTCGAGGCGGACTTCCAATGCGTCGAGTTGAGCACGCGCTTCATGTGGGAGGTGTATGGGATCCAGGCCGCGCCTGGCAACGGAGGCGTGTTCGTTGCCAACAACCATGCCCGTTTCCCATCCATCGCGGTTGGAACACCCTACGCCGGCAGCCTTCCCGCACCCGGCGACGTCGTCAGCCTGTCGGGTGGCGCCGCCAATCCCAACGCGGCTCCAGCCGGACACACCGCCGTCGTCAGCGACGTTTCGCACGTGAACCTGTCGACCGGCAATGGCTACATCACAGTCATCGAGGAAAACGATGGCGGCCCCGGCACTGGGCGGATCAACGTCTCCAACTGGAGCGAGTCGATGGGCAATCCGTCGTACGCCAACGGCCTCTACTACTACCCCGACGTTTCCTGGCTCGAGCTGGCGGCAAGTTTCGCACCCAGCACTGCCGGTGAAACCCGGGTCTGCTCCACCTGCGCGCCCCCATTGCTGAACCACGGCGGTCCGGAGATGGGAACCGCCACGGTGAACTCGCTCTACTGGTCGGGGAGCACCGCGTTCTCATCCACCTACGCGAATATCGTCGATGGCTATCTGACCAACGTTGCATCGAACAGTCCAGCGGCCAACGTGTACGGGAGCGACCCGCGGTACGGCGGCAGCCCACCGACGACCGCTCCGTTCACCTTCGCAGGTCGCCTATCAGACTCCGCGGCGTCGCCTGGCGCTGGATGCGCCCCTGACCCCGGATACGCGACGTGTCTGAGTGACCTTCAGATCCAGAACGAGGTCACCAACATCATCTACGCGCAGGGCTCCTCGCCACCGCTCGACCTTTCCCACCTCTACGTCCTCTTCCTGCCGCCGGGCGTTGAGACCTGCTCCAGCACCACCTCGTGCTCGGCGTCCTCGTACTGCGGATACCACAGCAGTTACGCGCATGCCGGCGGCACGGTTCTCTACGCGGTGGTGGCCTACCCGACGGCCGGAGCATGCACCACGGGCCAGTCTCCAAACGGTGATCCAATCGCCGACGGTGCCATCGACACACTGAGCCACCAGCTCAGCGAGGCGATCACCAACCCGGTCGGAAACGCCTGGACAGACAGCGCGGGCAACGAGATCGGCGACGAGTGCGCCAATCTCTTCGGCGCTCCTCTGGGGTCCACGGATGCGAGCAAGCCGCAGACCACTCAGTACAACCAGCTGATCGGCTCGGGCAGGTACTACACCCAGGAGGAGTTCAGCAACGCGGCGTACGCCGCCACCGGACGCGGCTGTATCCAAGGCAACGCCCAGTCCTCCAACGCGGCGGCGAACAGCGTCACCGTGACCGTGTCCCCAGCGCACATTCCCAACGACGGTGTGAGCAGCTCGACTGTCACCGCCGTCGTCCAGTCCGCGCAACACCTGGCGGTCAGTGGCGCCGCGGTCCACTTCGCGACCTACAGTCGGTCGGGCACCTGCGGCACGGTGAACCCGACTGATGTCACGGCCGATTCGGCCGGGCACGCCTCGACCACCTTCAGGGCGTCAACCACAGATGCGACCTGTACGCTGATCGCCACCGAGTCGGCCACCGGTCAGAACGGCCTGGCTGTGCTGGTCCAGGGCAGTGCCGGCGTCTACCATCCCCTGACGCCGGTCCGGGTCGCCGACAGTCGCGCCGGGTCAGGGTTGCCCCTGGCGGGCAATTCTCTGGGCACCGGCCAGACCGCGGCGCTCCCCGTCGTCGGGATCCACAGCGTCCCGTCTGATGCGAGCGCCGCCGTCTTCAACGTGACCGTCACCAACGCGACCGCGGCGTCGTACCTCACCGTGTACCCAGGTGGCGCCGGCGTGCCCCTGGCATCCAACCTCAACTTCGCAGCCGGTCAGACGGTGGCCAACCTGGTCACAGTGCCGATCGGCGTCAACGGTGCGGTGAGCTTCTTCAACCATGCCGGTCGCACTGATGTCGTCGTTGACCTCGAGGGCTATTTCGAGGCTGGCAGTGGCCCCGCTGGGTTGTACAACTCATTGGTCCCCGCCCGGGTGACCGACACGCGTGCAGGATCCGGTCAGCCGAATTCCGGCGCCTCGCTGCGCACGGGTTCCACGCTGATGGTCCAAGTCGCGGGCGCGGGTGGGGTGCCTGCCAACGGGGCGTCCGCGGTGATCCTCAACGTGACCGCGGTCGACGCGACTGCAGCCAGCTTCCTGACCGCCTACCCGTCGAACGCCTCACAGCCGCTGGCTTCGAACCTCAACTTCCTGGCCCGCCAGGTGGTGCCCAACCGGGTCATCGTCCCGCTCGGCGCGGATGGCAAGGTGGCAATCTACAACCACGGGGGGAGCGTTGACGTCGTCGTCGACGTCAGCGGCTGGTTCACCGACGGAAGCAACCCCCAGGCCACCGGCTTCCGCTTCACACCCATCGGTCCCACCCGTGTGGTCGACACCCGCGCGGGATCCGGTCAACCGCTGGCCGGCATGACCCTCGGGGCGGGAAGTGTTGACTCGACATCGATCGCGACAACCGCCGGCCTCCCCGCCAACACCGCCGCGCTCGCGGGCAACGTCACCGTGGCGAATGCGACCGGGTCCAGCTTCCTGACGGTCTACCCGCTCGGAACCGGGCGACCGACGAGCTCCGATCTCAACTGGGTCCCGGGCGAGGTTGCCTCGAACATGCTGCTGGGCAAACTTGGCAATGCCGGGTCGATCAGCTTCTTCAACCCGTCCGGGCGTGTCGACGTGATCATCGACGTCTGCGGCTTCTGGTCGTGATCACCTAGCCGCTGCCGACCGCGCTGTCACTCAATTCTTCGAGCAGCTCCCTGACCCGCACGTCGATGTCATCGCGGATCCGACGGACGGCAGCCAGAGACTGTCCCGCCGGATCGTCGAGGTCCCAGTCCCAGATAGCGCCTGCCCGCGTAGTAGGGACAGGCATCTCCGCAACCCATGGTGATGACCACGTCCGCCGATGCGACGGCCTCGTCGGTCAGCGGTTTGGGGAACTCCCTGGAGATGTCGATGCCCAATTCCTCCATTGCGGCGACCACCGCGGGGTTGAGCCTGTCGGCCGGTTCCGATCCGGCCGAACGAACGGCCACCGACCCGCCGGCGTGGTGCTCGAGCAGGGCGGCGGCCATCTGGGACCGCCCCGCGTTGTGCACGCAGACAAAGAGCACCGTCGGCTTGGATATCTCGTTCACGTCAGGTCAGCTCGCGCAACACGCTCCCTGGTGCGGCGTCGCGTCCTTCGAGCCCTCGGCCGAGAAGTCACACGGAGCCGTCTGCGCGTCGGCGAGCACTGTGTACACCTCCCATCGCGTGTCCGCGCCGCTCACCCACACCTTGTCCTGCAGCGCGTGACAGCACGCCACACCGTCCTGCACCTCGGTGGCAAGACCCTGCGCAGCCAGCCGGCGTGTGGCCGCTACCACGTCGCCTGTCGACTCGACCTCGACACCGAGGTGATTGAGGGTGCCGGCATGAGCGGGATTCTCGAACAGGACGAGCTTGAGCGGCGGTTCCGCGACGATGAAATTGGCGTATCCCGGCCGTCGTTTTGCCGGCGCCACCGCAAACAGCTTCTCGTAGAAGTGGACGGCTGCATCGATGTCGCCGACGTTCAGTGCCAGTTGCACTCGGGACATGTCAGCAGCACCCGCATCCACAGGGCCACGTTCCACACGGGCAGTCACACGGCATCGCAGACCTCCTATCGATGAACGTCGATCTATTGCCCACGATGGTAGCGCCTTCCATCGACGCCTGTCAATGGGTATACTCTGCCGGATGAACCTGGCCGCCCGCCCGGCGACCGCCGTCGACATCGAACCGATGCGTGCCGAGGACTGGCCGGCCGTTCGCGCCATCTACGCCGCGGGTATCGCCTCCGGGAACGCAACCTTCGAAACCGAGCCGCCCGACTGGGCACGTTGGAACGTCTCTCATCTCGCCGACCACCGCTTCGTGGCGCGTCGCGAGGGCAGAGTGATTGGATGGGTCGCCCTGGCCCCGGTGTCCGATCGCTGCGCCTATGCGGGCGTTGCCGAGGACAGCGTGTACGTGAGCTCCGAGGCGCGTGGCCAGGGTGTCGGCAGGCGGTTGCTCGAGGCGGTGATCAGCAGCGCGGATGCCGATGACATCTGGACGATCCAGACGGGGATCTTTCCCGAGAACGCGGTGAGCATCGACCTCCATCGGCGTTGTGGTTTCCGCATCGTGGGGATTCGCGAACGCCTCGGAAGGTTCGACGGCAGCTGGCGCGACGTCGTGTTCATGGAGCGGCGCAAGCCGTGAATCCGGCTGCGCTGCGTCTCACCGAGAAGATCGGCGTCCCCGAGCGTGTCAAGGGCTGCTGCCAGGCGGTGGCGCCGCCGCTGCCGGACGCGCGCGCCATTGAGTTGGCCGGCGTGCACCGCGCACTCGCCGACCCCACCCGCGTTCAGATGGTGCACATCCTCGCGGCCGCGCCTGACCCCGTCTGTGTGTGCGACTTCACCGCCGCTTTCGACCTCGGTCAGCCGACCATCAGCCACCACCTCGCCAGGCTGAGGGAGGCCGGCCTGGTGACCAGCTTCAAACGCGGGATCTGGGCCTTCTACCAGCTCGACCCGGCAATGTCCGAGGCGGCACGCGGCGCTGTCTCGCTGATTCGGTAGGGATCGGCAACACCTGCCTCCGATATTGTCTGAGCCCGATACTGAGGAGGAGAGCCCGTGAGCACTCACACGCAGACACCGGCTCGAGCAGGGTGGCCCTCGGCCTGGCGGGCAGCCGTGGAGGACGATGTCGCCACGCTGGCGGCCAACAAAGGCGCCTGGGCGCGGCTGCCGATTGCGAGCAAGATCGAGCACCTGAGGACGCTGGTGGCGAACACATCGGAACACGCTGAGCGTTGGGTGCGTGCAGCCTGCGGCGCCAAGGGCTTGGAGATGACCTCGCCGCTCGCCGGTGAGGAATGGACATCGGGACCGTGGGCGCTGCTGTTCGGCATCAACCGGCTGATCGAGACGCTCATCGCCGTGGCTGACACCAGCACCCCGCACTTGCGGCGCAACGCCGTCCATACCCGGCCAGATGGACAGGTCGTCGTCGATGTCTTTCCGCAGAGCACTTGGGACAGGCTCCTGCTCAGTGGCGTCAGCGCGCAGATCTGGATGAAGCACGGCGTCACCGCGACCAGCCTTCCCGGCACGATGGCGGTGTTCTACAGGCAGCGCGACCCCAACGGAGCGGTCGCGCTGGTGCTCGGTGCCGGGAACATCGCCAGCATCCCTCCGCTTGACGTTCTCTACAAGCTGTTCGCGGAAGGCCGGGTCTGCCTGCTCAAGATGAACCCGGTCAACGAATACCTCGGTCCGATCTTCGAGGACATCTTCGCCGACCTCGTCTCCGCCGGATTTGTCCGGTTCGCGTATGTCGGCGCCGAGGCCGGCGAACGCCTCACCAGGCACCAGGGAATCGACGAGATCCACGTGACGGGCAGCAGTCGAACCCACGACGCCATCGTGTTCGGCGCCGGCGACGAGGGTGCCGCGCGCAAGGCGCGGGGCGAGCCAATCAGCACCAAGCGGATGAGCAGCGAGCTCGGCAACGTCAGCCCCACCATCGTGGTGCCGGGACCGTGGTCAGAGCGCGACATCCGCTTCCAGGGCGCCCATATCGCCACCCAGAAGCTGCACAACGCCGGGTTCAACTGCATCGCCGCGCAGGTGGTGATCACCCATGAGGGCTGGAGTCTCGGCGTGCCGCTCCTGCGCGAGGTGGCGAGGGTGATGTCAAGAACTGAGACCCGACCCGCGTACTACCCCGGCGCCGCCAGCGTCAGCAGGCCATGGTGCAGGTTCATCCCGGGGCCGAGACACTCGGCGGTGACGACGCCGCGCCGGCGACGCTCATCGCCGGTCTGGACAGCGCCGACGCGGCGGAGCGCTGCTTTCGCACCGAGGCGTTCGCGAGTGTTCTTTCCGCCACCAACCTCACCGCCAATGACGTCGACGACTACCTCGAGCGGGCGGTGGATTTCTGCAACGAGACGCTGTGGGGCACGCTTGGCGCCAACATCATCATCCATCCCACCACCGCCCGGTTGTACGCGGCCGCGCTCGATCGCGCAATCGCGCGGCTTCGCTACGGCTGCATCGGAGTCAACGCGTGGACCGGCGTCGGCTTCCTCCTCGCCCAGGCGAGCTGGGGTGCCTTCCCCGGCCACACCATCGACAACATCCAGAGTGGCATCGGGGTGGTGCACAACAGCCTTCTCTTCGACAGGCCTGAGAAGAGCGTGGTGCGCGCCCCGTTCCATCCATACCCGCGCAGCCTCGCCCACGGCCGGCCGACGCTGCTGCCCACACCGCCGTGGTTCGTGACTCACCGCCACGCGCACGCGGTGAGTGAACGGCTGACCCGGTTCGAGGCGGATCACGCCGTCAGGCGCGTTCCCGGCATCCTCGTGGCGGCGCTGCGCAGTTGAACCACCACCGATGAGCGAGGGAATCACACCCGGCGACCGTTTCCACGATCCGCGTGCCTGGGGCGCGAGCGATCTCACCGGTCCCCATGTGTGGCGCACGCTCGACTACCGTCGCACCGACTGGCAGCCGGGATCGACGACCATCGAGTGGCAGGCCACCGCCGACTACTGTTTTCCCACCGCCGACGGGCCGGTCGTGCATGGCGGCCTGGTCACGGCGCTGCTCGACTCGGCGATGGGCGGCGCCTGCTGGACGGTGCTCAACAATGACCAGGTGTTCCTGACCGCCGATCTGCGCGTGGAATTCCTCCGGGTGTCCAGGCCGGAGCTCCTCCGGGCTGTGGGCACGGTCATTCGCCGCACCCGGCGGGTGGTGTTCTGTTCCGCGGAGATGCGCAGTGCCGACGACCGCCTGCTCGCGACCAGCCGGTGCACGCAGGTTGTGCTTCCCGATTCGGGGCCGTTCGGTCGTCACGCGGTGCCCGACGCCACCGGGGCGCCACCCGAGGACGCGCGTGGCTGAGGGGCACAACCTTGCTGTGCTCGCGCAGAACATCGAGCTTCGGCTCGGTGACCACGAGGCGCTGGTGTTCGAGGGGCGGACATTCCGATCCGCCGAGCTGGCCGCGCGAAGCCGGCGCGCGGCGGGCGGACTCGCCGATCTGGGTGTGGGACCTGGCGATCGCGTCGTGGTGCTGATGGCCAACTGCCCCGAGGTGCTGATCACCTACAACGCGGTGTGGCGCGCCGGTGCGATCGTCACCCCGGTCGTGTTCCTGGTGACCGCGGATGAGCTGCTGGGAGCTGGCGGCATTGATGTACACCGGAGGCACGACCGGCCGTGCCAAGGGCGTCGCCCTCAGTCACGGCAACCTCTGGTCGTGCGCCAAGAGCCTGTGGGACACGTCATACGTTCCCGGCCTGACTCGAATGCTGGTGCCACTGCCCCTGTCGCACGCCTACGGGATGATCGTCACGGTGGTCGGCATGCACGCCGTGGAACCGGGACTGGCGGTCGTCCAGCGCTGGTTCACCCCCGGCGAATGGGTGTCACTGGCCGAACAGTGGCGCGCCGAACGCACTGCGCTGGTACCGGCGATGGTGCAGATGCTCCTTGGCGAACCCCTGGAGGACACCAACCTCAGCTCACTCCAATATGTCGGCAGCGGCGGGGCGCCGCTGTCGATGGACGTGCTCCTCGAGTTCGAACGCCGCGTCCCATCCGCGGAGATCCTCGAGGGATATGGC
>CATPBU010000122.1 GCA_955652455.1 Candidatus Dormiibacterota bacterium | reverse complement strand
GTTATCGGTACCAGTTACCCATCGTAGGGCCGACGCAAGGCCAGCACGGCCGGCTCACCGTTGCAAGCCGGCCGTGCTGCGCGTCGCTACATGACGAGGATCGGACGGACCTCAATTGCGCCCCTGGCGGCAGCGGGGATCTTGGCTGCCCACGTGGCCGCGTCGGCGTCGTCCTTGCAGTCGAGCACGTAGTAGCCAACCGGCTGCTCGGCGCTCGAGGAGAAGCCACCCTTGGTCGACTCGGTCGAGCCATTGCGCACCCTGACCGTCTGGGCGACCGGCTGCACAGGATCTCCCCCCTGGAAGATGCCGGCCTTGTTGGCCTGCTCGAACATGGTGCCGTAGGCCGCGAACTCCTTGTCCGCCTCGGGTGTGCCGGGAGCGGGACCCTGGCTCAGGTCCTGCCAGAGCAGGAACAGGTACTTCGACATCGATGGTCCTCCACGGGTTTGTCAGGTCGCCAACGCGGCCTCTCATCAAAGACGACGCGGCTGGTCGCAGAAATCGACAGCCGAAGGGCCGGAGGCTCGCAGACGTACGCTGGGGTGCGGTTTTTCGGCCGGGCTAGGTGTAGGGTGCGATCTGTGAAGCGAGGGCTGTTCAGTCGGCAACCTGCCGCGACCGGTACCTCGGAGGCTGCCGGTTGGGTGCGCCGAGCGTACGGAGAGCGTGCGTCAGAGCTCATCACTGAACTGGCGCGAGTGATGCGCGAAGCGGAGAACGAGGCCATGATCCCACGGACGGAGGAGCCGTCACTGGAACTCGCTGGGACAGCCAGGCAGACGCTGCACGATGACCTGTTCGAGTTGCGCAACGTCATGCTCAAGGTCGACGTCAGCGAGGATGACCACGATCGGGACCTGCATCTCCGCGCTGCACTCTCCGTGGCCATCGGCGCGGCAAACAGCCTCGCCGGCGCGTCGCACACCCAACCGACAGCGGCCTACCTGCGCGTGGCCAAGCCGGCCATCGACGGCGTGCTGCGCGCGGCGGGCGAGCCACCTCTCGCCGGGCGAGCGATCACCTGGTAGGGTCAGCCGTCGATCGCCTCGGGTAGGCGAGGAGGCGAACGTGGCAAATGCGACGAGTGTCGAGGGTTACCTCGCCGCACTGCCGCGCGAATCACGCGACGCTCTGGAAGCGCTTCGGGCGACGATCCAGGCCACAGCGCCGGATGCGACCGAAACGCTCAGCTACCAGATCCCGACGTTTAGATGGCAGGGTCACGGGCTGGTGGCCTACGCGGCGTTCAAGAACCACTGCAGCCTCTTCCCGATGAGTAAGGCGGTCGTCCAGGCGCAGGGGGAGGAGCTGGCGCCGTTCCGTGCGGGGCGGGGGACGTTGCGCTTCAGCGTGGAGAAGCCGATCCCGGCGGAGCTGGTGACACGCATCGTGCGGGGCCGGATGAAGGAAATTTCGAGCGCTGAGTGACTCGGGGCCATACCGAACATCCTGCCTCTTGGTAGTATATTGGGTATGGCACGAGACAAGGTAACGATCACGTTGAACCGCGACAAGGCGGCCATAGCGGTCTCGCTGACGGGCGCGCGCTCCACGTCGGAGGTCATCGACATGGCGCTTGACCGGTTGATCCGCGCTGAGCGCGCCCGACGAGATGTGGCTGCGTACCGGCAGGCGCCGGTGACCGCGGCGGAACGGGCCCTCGCCGACGTCTCGGACGGCGACCTCGGCGACGACACCGACTGGGAGGCTCTGTACCCGGACGAGCAAGCGTGAGCGATCCCCCTCCTCGCCGCGGGGAGGTGTGGCTCGCCAGGCTGGACAAAGTTCGGCCCGTCGTCGTTCTGACACGTGACCCCATGGGCAGGGTGCTGCATGCAGTGATCGCGGCTCCGGTCACGTCGACCATTCGGGGACTGTCAACGGAGGTGCCCATGAGCGCTGAGGATGGCCTGCGTGTCGAGTGCGTGGCCAACCTCGACAGCGTGCAACTCGTTGGGCGATCCCGCTTGCTTCGTCGGATCGGGCTGGCCAGGCGCTCGACGATGAGCTCGATCTGTGACGCTCTGTCCATCGCCGTTGGCTGCGATCGATGATCTCGACGACTCGCGGCTGGGCAAAACGAGAGGCCGCGGCCTTCAGGATGTCCGTGACGGATCAGGCGGCCCGGTCGTAGCGTTCGGTTGCCGCTCGACGCTGCTGAGGAGCAGTCCGCACCGCAGCAAAGTTCAGCGGCGTCGATGACGACACCGTGCTGACTGCTCATGGGTCACATGGTGTGAGGAGCCAGCGACAGATGCCTGTCGCCTTGCGTCAGCGGTCCGTGTTTGGCACCACGAGGATCGGGCAGGGTGCGACTTGCAGAAGGCGGTGTGCCACGCTGCCCAGATTGAGCCCCAGCCAGCCGACTGGGAGGGACCGATGGTAGTGGACGGCCGGCATGGACTCTTCCGCTCTGCCTGTCTAACACGATGGTCGTGGCCCGCACCACCCGCGCCTTGGGTTGTGCGGGTCAGATCTTGAACATCCCGCAACATTTGGCGTCGACCTCGTGCTCATCCGCTGAGGCCGCAGGGCCCGAGTCAGTCGGCGCTGAGTGCGGCGGTGCGCTCGAGCGCCGCCACGGCCGCCGGCCTCGTGCGTCGGCCGAGCCCGCAGGATGTGGCGACGTCGACCTCGCGGCCGACATTGCGCTCGATCATGGTGCGGATCTGTCGCTGCTGCTCGAGGTCCTGGTCCTCGTGGGCGAACCCCGCGATGAATCGCGTGTCGGCGGGCAACTTGAGCTTCGTCAGCGATGCGTACCACGCCGGGTCGGTGCGCGGCACCTTGTTTGCGGCGGCGAACGGCGCGTGGATGTACTCCAGCGGACGTCCCGCCGGCCACGCCTTGACGAGCGCGTTGGCCAGCAGCACCACGGGAGTGGCATCCGACATGTTGGCGAGCGCGCGGTGGTTCATGTCGCCCAGGCACAGGTGGATGCCGAAGCGCGCGCCGTGGGGTGACTCGCGCGCCAGGCGCGCCACTCCACGTCCCAGGAACGTCGCCATCAGACCTCGCAGCGGTCCGGGCATGCGCGCGACGAACACCAGCTCGGCCGGCACCTCGATCTGGAACACGACGTCTTTGCCGCCCCGCCGGAAGACCTCCCGGATCTCGCGGAGCGTCGCCCGGCGGAAGATGCCCCGATGCCGGAAGGCGCCGATCGGTCCCAGGGTGAACAGCGCCATGTCGAGATCGCCGGGGACGCCGGCCGTGTAGGTGAGCGACGGGTCTCCCTGCTGGTCACGCAGACGCGCGAAGGTGGGCCAGCTCTGCTCGAAGGCGGCCACGTGGCCGAAGTCGAGGGTCTCCGCGCGCAGCCTGTGTCCCCGGCGAATCCGCAACACGGGCGTCCTGTCGTAGTCGGACCAGTCGCCATCCTTCTTCAGCTCGAGGTCGGGGTGACGTCGGAGACCGTCGATGATGTGGATGATCCAGTTCCGCCTCTCACCGGTCTCGCCATCGGGCAGGCAGCGCAGCCGTGAGCCGAGGTGGCTCAGGGCCAGCTGCATGGCGTCGCCCGCGTCATCTGCCGGGATGCTGCCGACGAGATGCGCTGACCTGGCCATCGCACGACTCTATGGCGTCGTACCTGCTGGAGAGCACTGGCGCAGCGTGACCGGCAATCGGCCGGCCGATCTGGGCTGGCGCCCGCCTGTCAGAAGAGCGCGATGACCCTGCGACGCACCGTGCGCGGCCGGTGGAACACAGTGCCGTTGCGCACGCCAACGTCCCGTCGGGCCCGGCGCAACGCCTGCGACTGTGCGCGCTCGAGCATGTTCTCCTGCTCCCTCACCTGTCCCAACTCCGTGATCTGAAAACCATTCATCTCGACTGCTCCCTGGCTGGTCTGCCTTCTTCGACTGCCTCTACCGTAGGCGGGTCACGGCGTCGCCGCGAGTGGCAGAAACGCCAAAGAGCAGATGATTTGTGCCAAACTCCTGGAATGCTTCGTGAGGTCGCCGTCGCCGTCGGTCGGCACGTTGCCACGTTCGAGCTGGGGGTGCTCAGCGAGGTGTTCGGCATGGACCGGTCGAGCGACGGCCTGCCCGTCTACAAGTTCCGCGTGTGCGCCGCGGAGCCTCCTCCGTTGATGACCGATGCCGGCTTCACCATCGACACACCGTACGGACTCGAGGAGCTGGCCACCGCCGACCTCATCGCCATCGCGGCCTGGAATACCAAGAACGAACCGCCGGAGGAGCTCCTCGTGGCTCTTCGCGATGCCGTTGAGCGCGGGGCTCGCGTGATGAGCGTCTGCACCGGGGCGTTCGTGCTGGCCGCCGCCGGCCTGCTCGATGGGCGGCGGGCGACCACCCACTGGATGCACGCGGCCGAGCTGGCACGGCGCTACCCGGCCATTGATGTGGACGCCAATGTGCTCTACGTCGACGAGGGTTCTGTGCTGACCAGCGCGGGAACGGCGGCGGGTATCGATCTCTGCCTGCACATCATTCGTGAAGAGCACGGCGCCGCCGTCGCCAACGCGATCGCGCGCCGCATGGTCGTCCCCCCACACCGCGATGGTGGGCAGGCCCAGTACATCGAGTCACCGATGGTGGAGCACCATCGCGGCGACGACCTTGCCGTTGTGCTGGACTGGGTCCAGGCCAACCTCAACCAGCCGTTCGGTGTCGATCACCTCGCGCGCCGCGCCAACATGTCGCTGCGCACCTTCAACCGGCGCTTCACCGCCACGACAGGGACGG
>CATPBU010000121.1 GCA_955652455.1 Candidatus Dormiibacterota bacterium | reverse complement strand
TCGGCCAGCTCCTGGTTCTTGCGTCGCTTGAAGTTCTCGAAGTCGGCGGCGAGCCGGAGGTAGCGTTCGTCGGGAGCTGCGGGGGCCGCATCGGCGGGCGCGGACGGTTCCGCGGCGGCGGCAGGTGGGTCCGTAGGTGGCGTTGCGGCAGCGGTGGGGGCATCTAGGCGAACGCGGTGACTGCGCCGTCTCTTGTCGTCGACGTCGGTCATCCCAGTGTCCTGCTCAGCGAATCGCCGACCCGGGTGGCGACATAACGGACGCGTGGGGCCACCTGCGAGTACTGCATGCGGGTCGGTCCGAGCACACCCAGCGTGCCCCAGCGCTGCGAGCCGACGCGGTAGGTGGTCATCACCAGGCTGCACTGGCGCAGCTGCTCGACGCCGGTCTCCCGCCCGATCATGATCCGGGTACCGTGGTCACTCTCGATTGCGGCGAGCATTTCCCCGAGCACGCGTTCCTCCTCGAGCAGGTCGAGCACCTCCTGGAAACGGCCAACGTCGCCGAACTCGGGCTGATGGAGCAGGTTTCGCACGCCGTCATGCACCACCAGGGTGTCCTGACCGGCATCGACTGATTCCATGACTAGTGCGATCGCCTTGATCACCTCCGGCCACAGCGAGCCCGCCGGTTCGTCGGCGCCGATGCCGGCCTCGATGAGCTCGCGAGCCTCGCGGCCATCCAGCGCCATGTTGAGGCGGTGGGCGAGGGAGCTGAGCTCAGTCTGGTCGCTGGTACGCCCGAGCGCGATGGGCTGCTGGCGGATCAGGTTGCCGTCGAGCACCAGCAGGAGCAGCGCGTGACAGGCTTCCAGCGAGATCAGATCGAGATGCTTGAGCCGGGCTCCGAGCGCCCGCGGCGCGGTGACCATGCTGACCGCGTCGGTCACCAGTGCCAGCGCACGCGCGGCCATCTCGAGCACCTCCTCGAGCCCGGCGGGGAGCTGCGTAAAGAACGGGTCCATCTGGCGGCGCACAGCGGCGGGCACGGCCTCCTCCTCCATGAGGAAATCGACGTAGTACCGGTAGCCGAGGTCAGACGGCACCCGGCCCGCGGAGGTGTGGGGCTGGAGCAGGTAGCCGACGTCGACGAGGTTGGCCAGCTCGTTGCGGATGGTCGCGGACGACCACGACGCAAGGTGCACGGCGAGCGCGTGCGATCCGACCGGCACCCCGGTGCGCGTGTAGTCCGATACCACTGCCTTGAGGATCTGCTGCTTGCGCAGGTCGAGGGGGATGGGGACCCGTGTCTCCAACTCACTCTCCTTCACCACGTCCCGCGACGGCGGGTTTAGCACTCCTTATGTTCGAGTGCTAAATCCTACCACGCGCTGAGCTCACCGGCCGCAAACCAGCATCGCCGCGCTCAGATTCGCGAAGGAGTTCGAGCACCTCGCGCGCCTTCCACGACTCCATGGCCAACGCGGTCGAGCGGGTCAGGCCCGCGCGGATGAGGTCCTCGACGACGGGGTCAGGCGGCGGCTGGTGAACGGGCAGACGGTGCATCTGACCCGAATCGTCCGGGATTCGACGACAGACTTCTAGCCCCTCAGCCACATCGTCACCCGGACGTCTGCCTCCAGAGTGAACCGTCTGCCGAGCCGTTACAGCACGCCACACCGGCGCCCGCGCGACCGACGTTCAGGCGCAGCGAGCGGCCAGTCGGACGGCCACCTGGTTGAGCACATCCTCGCCGCGAGCGGTGACCCGCGCACGAGAACCGTCCAGGACGAGCAGGCCCGCGCCGGCCAGCTCACGCGCCTCCGCAAGGACATCCTCGTGTTCCAGCCGGACGCCTTCGCTGAGCCGCAGGCCCAGCATGATCGACTCCTCGGCGTGCATGGTGGCGTCGATCCACTCTGGTTCGCGGATCGCCAGCGGGGCGGCATTGACGGCCTCGATGTAGCCCTCGACGCTGCGGCCGTGCTGGTACCGGAAGGACAGCGCCGCCGGCGGCGGCTCGAGGCCGAAGCCGCGCGCCATCGTCGCCGGTAGATGGCCGTGGGCGCCGACCCCGGCGGCCGCGTAGTGGCCATTGCGCCAGTACACGAGGTTGTGGCGGCAGTAACGGTCGCCGCGCGCGAAGTTGCTCACCTCGTACTGCATGTAACAGGCCGCCGCCAGGGTTTCGAGGGCAATGCGGTGCTGGCGCAGGGCGCTATCGGGATCGACCACATGGACACGGCCCGCGGCGACCGACCGGTGCAGCGGGGTCCCGTCCTCCACGGTGAGCTCGTAGCACGAGACGTGGTCCGGCGCCGCCGCGACCAGGGTCTCGAGCGTCGCCGCCCAGCTGCAGTCATCCAACCCGGGAACGGCGTAGATGAGGTCGCCGCTGACGTTGTCGAAACCGGCGGCGCGAACCTCCTGGATCGCAGCGATGGCGCGGTCGGCGTCGTGAACACGACCGAGAAACGCGAGGACGCCGGCGTGCGTGCTCTGGACTCCGACGCTAACACGGTTGAAGCCCGCCGCCAGCCAGCTCTGCGCGCGTCGCTTCGACGAGCTGGAGGGGTTGACCTCGAGCGTGACCTCGGCGTCGGGGGACACCGCGAAGCACGCCCGCACCTCGGCCATCAACGCGGCGAGTAGGTCGAGGTCGAGAAGGCCGGGGGTCCCCCCACCGCAGAAGATGGTGTCGAGCACGCAGCCATCGAGCACCTCGCCCAGCGCGCGTAGCTCAGAGCGAAGCGCGGCGACGTACTCATGCTGGCCACGGGCCCCGGCAACCGAGACGAAGTCGCAGTACTCGCACTTCCGCTCGCAGAAGGGGATGTGGAGGTAGAGGGCGCTGACGTTCGGGCGTTCGACCGCGGTCATGAGGACGCACTCTACGTCGGCGGATCCTTGGGGTTACCCAAGGGAGGCGAGAGGAGCGGTGCGACTTACAGGAGATGGACGGGCGAGTTGGCGTAGTTGACCGCGATCGTGAACGTGTCCGAGGCGGTACCGCTGCTCAGCGAGTAGTGCAGCAGCCAGTAGGCGCCGGCGGCCCCAGTGTAGTTGGACGGGATCTGCAGTTGGAAGAGCAGCCAGCGCCCGTTGAAG
The DNA here is from genome assembly GCA_955652455.1 of Candidatus Dormiibacterota bacterium. The sequence goes on along the minus strand of CATPBU010000121.1, from coordinate 3,189 downwards.
AAGTTACTCGGGCGGCCGGGGCACCCACCACCGATCGGGGTAGTGTTGACCAGAGCCTGGGTGCCGTCCGGCTGGACGGCCGGGCTCGCGCATGCGTCCGCCGTGCCATTCGGGGAGAGCATGTTGCCGGTCAGACTGGTGCTTCGGCTGGCACCGAGGTCGTACACCTTGACTCCCGTCGATGTCGTGAATAAGCAGGGGGCGGGAGAGCCGCCACAACTCACCGTGTCCGGGTTCTGGATCGAGATCGAGTTCGTGCCACTCACGTCCCCGACGTCGAAGATGTAGAAGTTGATCGTCTGGCCCGCATAGTCAGCTGGGAGCTGGAACAGCGGGATGGAGAACCCGGAGGACCCGGCGGTGATGATCGGCGTGTACACCGCAAGCTCATCGAGGGCCGACACCTGGCAGCCTGGGTCTGCGCACGGCGCGCTGGTCGAGGTCGCCAGCTGAATGGCATAGCCCTTATGCGCGCGCGAGCACTGAGAGGCTCCCGCATCATCGGCCGGGCGCAAACCTTTGTAGTCGAGCATGTCGGCGCGAAGCCGGTACGACCCCGGAGCCAGCGAGCCGGCCGCGAGTTGCTTGGCCACGTGGAAGATGTTGTAGTTAACGCCCCCGGACGTCCATGCGGTGGAAGCCGCAGGCGGCATTCCCACGTCGACCCACTTGTGGTAGACGTTGTTGAGCACGTAGTTGAACACCCCGGCTGGCAGGGTCTTCCCGTTGGCCACGTCCACGAAGGAGGTCGGCGCGCCGCCGCTGATCGTCACGTTCAGGGGGTCGACGATGACCTGGCTCAGCGGAGTATCGCTGCTGTGGTCGAACCGGTCATTGACCTGGAACAGGGTGTACTCCATCGCGGAGTACTGGTCCGTGTACGTGTTGCCCGAAAAGCTTCCGTCCTGCTCGTGCATGTTGTAACTGCCACCGGCAGGGTTGAACCCGCCGTCAGGAGCGAACGCAGGGTTGTAGACCATCCCGTATCCTGCCGCGACCGTCGAGGGCACGGTCAGAGAAAAGTCATACCCTCCGGCCAGAGGCAACTTGTTGAATCCCGCGCCTGTGAGCGTTGAATCGGAGACATCCGTACCAAGGCTGGCGCTCAGAGTGTGCACGTCCGTCGACGTTCCCGTGTTCGCCGCCGGCGTCTCCGTGACGCCGGAATTGCAGGAGATGTTCACCTTCGTGTTGTAGGGATCGTAGGCGTCACCCTCGGTGCGATCGTTTCCGTAGCCTTCCGATCGGAGAAAGTAGTAATTGGTGCCCCCCGTGCCAAGCTGGTCAATACTGCTGCCGAGCTGCGCACCCGGCTGGCCGAGGGAGATTGGCGGCAGGAAGAACGCGGTGTCTGTCGCGGTCACCTGGTGGTCTCCGAAGCCGAGTACGTGGAGGAACGTCGGCTGTACCCATGCGGTGACCTGGACAGTGAGCTTGTTGTCTGCACAAGGGCTGCCCACCGCTCCGCAGCCGGATGGGTAACGCGCAACGGTGACCGTCACCGGATGACCATTGACAGTGCTGCCGTTGGCGAGGCCATCCCGCGCGGTGGCGGCACAGGCGGCGGCGCCGGCGGTCCCGACACACGTGGTGCTCGTGTTCGTACCGGTCGGAAGGCCGTTGGGCATGTACGGCACGCCGGCAAGCGCAGCTGATGCAGCAGCCCGTTCGGATCCGTTGTAGGTGAAATACGCAAGCCCAGCGTCAACGGCGAGCCCCGTGGCCGCGAAGAGCACCACCGCGATGAGTGCGAAAATCGGCACCACCTGACCTTGGGTGGACCGGCGTGATGTGCGCAGAGAGCCTGGACGTCGACGGGTCATCTTCTATGCTCCTGACTCGGTCGGCGCGAGACACATGGTTGCGTACTGCAACGCCTGGATATTGAAGAACGAGATCGGCGCGGAGGCCTGGAAGGTGAAGACGAGGCGCACACCGATCGCCCGTTCGTTGGGATGTTTCTGAAGGCGATCGTCGAGTTTGTAGCCCGCTCCGCCCTGAAGCGTCCAGGTGCCGGCCACCAACTTGTACACGTCTACTGGGTCACCAACCTGGTAGCCACCGTTGATGTTGGCGGCGTCACTGCAAACAGCTGTGGTGTCTGGGCACGCCCCTGACGAATAACAGGGGTCGTAGACGTCGATCTCGTCCATCGACTTTACGTTCTGCATGCTCTTGGCGACCGTCGCCACGACGGTGGCGATGTCCTGGTCGACGGCACACGGGTCCTTCGAGCCGACCATGCAGGGAGCGCTCAAGGCTACTGTCGTTCCGTATCCGTAGTTCCCGACCTCAGCACCGAGGCGAGCTCCAGCCCTGGTTGCCTGACCGGCAACGTTCATGTCGGAGATGAACGTGCCGGCGGTGTACACGCCCATGAAGAGCAACAGGCAGACGGGCAGGGCGAGGCAGAGCTCCACCAGCGACTGACCCTTCTGCGCGCGCCGCTTCATGCTCATGTTCCGGGTGAATTCTCTGGTTCGAGCCGAAACGTCTTGGTGGTGGTCAGGGTGATGGTGGGCGCGATCCCGGTGAGAAAGCGATACGAGTAGGTGACCTTCAGGCCGACGAAGGAGCTCTCGCCGTTGGTCACATCGCGAGCCGACGGTGGCCACGGAGGACACTGCGAGGGGTCGACCGACGCCAGGCAACTTGCGTTGATCACGACGATTGGCGGAGTGCTCCCGGGCCCGCCAAACTTGTATCGGTCGATGCACTCGAGCGCTCCGTCAACGCCGGTGGGGCCGCCGGCGCACCCTGTCTGGATGACCGGCGTGCCATCGGCGTGGACGGAGAAGCCGTCCTGGGTGCCGTTGGTCACCAGCTGCTCGACGTCGATCTCCGAGACATTCACCAGCGACGTGGTCTCCAATCCCGCGGATGCCGCCATGCGCTGCATCGAGGTGATGTCGGCGGTCGAAACCTTCCCGAGACCAGAGACAGAGTTGCTGCCGATCGTGGTGGCCTGGTCCACCGCGTTGACGCTGAACAGGAGAAATCCGCCGTCGATCATGGCGAAGACGGCGAAGAGGAAGACCGGCGCGACGAGGGCGAACTCCACCAACCCCTGGCCGTGTTTCGAGCGCCGCCGTCTCGGTGACGCGTGCACAGGACGAAACCGCGCGAAGCGCATGGGCCCCATCATCCGGGCGCCGGAGGCCGTCGCAGCCGCCATCGGTGATCTTGTTA
>CATPBU010000120.1 GCA_955652455.1 Candidatus Dormiibacterota bacterium | reverse complement strand
GCAAGACGACGGCCTTGCGCATGATCGCCGGCCTCGAGGACATCACCAGCGGCCAGGTCCGCATCGGCGATCGCGTCGTCAACGACCTGGCCCCGCGCGACCGGGACATCGCCATGGTCTTCCAGAGCTATGCGCTGTACCCGCACATGACCGTGTACGACAACATGGCGTTCGGGCTGCAGTTGCGCAAGACCCCCAAGGAACAGATCGACAAGGCGGTCAAGGAAGCAGCGCGCATCCTCGACCTCGACCGCTTCCTCGAGCGCCGGCCGGGACAACTCTCCGGTGGCCAGCGCCAGCGCGTTGCCCTGGGTCGCGCCATCGTGCGCGAGCCGGCGGCGTTCCTCATGGACGAGCCGCTCTCCAACCTCGATGCCAAGCTGCGCGTGCAGACGCGCGCCGAGATCGCTCGCATCCATCAGCGCCTCGCCGCGACGATGATCTACGTCACCCACGACCAGGTCGAGGCAATGACAATGGGCGACCGGATTGCCGTGCTCAACGAGGGGGTGCTGCAGCAGATCGGGACCCCGAAAGACCTGTACGAGTCACCCACCAATCGATTCGTCGCGGGCTTCATCGGCTCACCGTCGATGAACTTCATGGACCTCACGCTCGAGCACAACGGCGCAGGCCCGCGGCTGTCCAGCGAAGGCGCCGAGGTTGTCCTCGACGACAGGCAGGCGGCGATGCTTCGCGACAAGGGGATCGAGAGCGTCGCGCTGGGCGTGCGGCCCGAGCACCTGGCCGTGGGCGGCCCCGACGGACCCGGGCTGAAGCTGACCGCTGACGTCGACGTCATCGAGTTCCTGGGCAACGAGGAGCTCATCCATGCGCAGAGCGCTGGCCGCGACATCGTGGCGATCGTCGACACGGAGGCCGAGCTCAAGGTCGGCGAGAAGGTGGTGCTGACGGCGGCACCGCGGCGCCTGCATCTCTTCGATCCTTCGACCGGTCTCAGCCTCGCCAGGGGTTGACGCTGGCTGAGGAGCACGGCGATCCCCGGCTCGAGGCCAACCTCCGCCTCACCTCATATTCCGGCCTTGTCCTGCTGCTGCTGCTGGCGCTGGTGTACCTGACCGGGGTGTTCTTCAGCCCGCTGCGCCAAGTGCACTTCGCCATCGGCTTCGCGATCATCCCGTTGTTGGTCGTCAAGCTGAGCAGCACCGGGTGGCGCGCGGCCAACTACTACCTCCGTCGCGAACCCTATGGTTCCGGAGGCCCTCCGCAGCTCATTCCACGCCTGCTCGCGCCGCTTCTGGTCGCCAGCGCGATCGTCGCGACCATCACCGGCGTCGTGCTCTGGCTTCTGGGAAGGCAGCGCGGAGGGTGGGCCACGCTGCACACCGACTCGGTGGTCGTGCTCGCCATTGTCCTGGCGATGCACACGATCACCTACATTCAGCGCGCCGTCCGGGCATCGGCGGGCAGCCTCGAGGCCGTCGAGATCACGAGCCAGGAGCGCGTCATGCTCTGGGCTCTGGCGGTTGCCCTGGTTGCGGCCGTTCTGGCCATCGGCCTCGAGCCGCCTTGGCAGGACCTGCCGTCCCATTGACTGTTAACAGATGTGAACAATCGCTTCGTACGCCGCAAGACAGACGGATGCGCCAAGAAGGGGTATCAGTGTTGTGAGCGCGCACATTTGGCGCAGACCCTCGTGGCGCACTGGCGTCCCCCACGCCACGTGCAAGACGTTAGGAATAGAGAGTGCACGGTGTCATAGGTCACAAGCAGATCGAGGCGGAGCTGGAGCGGCGCAATGTCTTTCTCCAGCTGCTCCAGGTGGTGTCGGTCGCAGCAAACGGTGCCCCGACGTCGTTGACGCACGCTCTGCAGACCACACTCGACGAGGTCTGCAGACAGACGGGCTGGACCGTCGGGCATGTCCTCCTGCCCAGCGAGGACGCCTCAGGAGCCCTCGTCTCCAGCGGAATCTGGCACATCGGCGACTCTTCCCAGGTGGCCGGGGTGCGCAGCCGTCACGACGATGTCACCTTTGCTCCCAATGTCGGCGTTCCCGGCCGCGTCTTCGCGAGCGGCAAGCCTGAGCACATCGCCGACATCCGCAGCCTTACAGACGACGATGCCGACCGCGTTCGTTGCGCCCTCATCGACGCGGAGAACATGCGGGCGGTGGCCGGGTTCCCGATCATCGTCGGCGATGAGGTCGGCGGCGTCCTCGAGTTTTTCGCCGAGAGCCCCTTTGACCCCGACCGCATCCTGCTCGACGTCATGGCCCAGGTGGGGATGGTGTTGGGACGGATCGTGGAGAGGACCCGCTACGAGGCCGCGCTGCGACGTGCACGCGAGGTGGCCGAGGTCGCCAGCGCCGCCAAGACTCAATTCCTCTCGCGCATGAGCCATGAGCTCCGCACACCACTCACCGCGGTCCTCGGCTACACCCAACTGCTCGAGCTGGCCCCGCTGCCGGACCAGGAACAAGAGTATGTGGCGGCCATCGAGAAGGGTGGCAACCACCTCCTGGCGCTGATCAACGACGTGCTCGATGTGTCGCGCCTCGAGAGGGGTGAGCTCCGGCTGTCCGTGGAGCCGGTGGATGTCGGCAGCGCCATGCTCGAGGTCGCCGCGCTGATGCGACCTCTGGCGGTGGCTTACGGCGTCTCTCTGCGGACCGATGTTGGTGACGCTCCGCAATTCGCGCTCAGCGACAACCAGGGTCTGAGACAGGTACTTCTCAACCTGGTGGCCAACGGCATCAAGTACAACCGCAATGGCGGCGAGGTGGCGATCAGTGTCGTTGATGCCCCAAAGGGGACCGTTCAGATCGACGTTGCCGATACTGGGAACGGCATCGCGGCCGCCGACCTGGGCTCGATCTTCGTGCCCTTCGAGCGCCTCGGAGTTGCCCGCACCGTCGAAGGAACCGGACTCGGGCTGGGCATCTCACGACAGCTGGTGGACGCGATGGGCGGAACGTTGGCAGCGAAAAGCATCGTTGGCTCGGGGACCACGCTATCAATCGCGCTCACCGCCAGCCCGCGGCCGGCGCAGTATGGCGCCCTCGTGTCAGCAGCAGCGGCGCCGCCTGCCGTCAAGCCCGGCGCTACACGCAGGGTCCTGTACGTCGAGGACAACATCGTCAACATCGAGCTGATGCAGAGTTTCTTCACACGGCTGCGGCCGGGAATCCAACTGGTCTCAACCATGATGGGCGGCCTGGCGGTCGACCTTGCCAGGGAGCATGCCCCCCACCTGATCCTACTCGACGTCAATCTCCCCGACAT
>CATPBU010000119.1 GCA_955652455.1 Candidatus Dormiibacterota bacterium | reverse complement strand
GTCTTTCCGCTGCATCAGCGCGAACAGCTGACGGTCCTCGACTCGACGAGCCGGTTCTGGGACACGTTCGCGCGCTACGACACCGGCTACTTCGAGAAGATCGCATGGGGCGGCTACAACTCACCGATCGTCGACGGCCAGTTGGGCCGAAGCAACATCGCGTACTTCCCTGTGTATCCGATGCTGATGCGGTTTGTCGGCAACGTCTTCGGACGTCATCGCCGGCTGGCTGGAGCCCGGTGCGCATGCCGACCTCGCCGACCTCTTTCATCGGCTCGGCGCCGAGGGCAAGCTCGCCGGCTACGAGGTCACCGACCGCTTCTACGAGATCGGTTCGCCGGGCGGGTTGCGCGAGCTCGAGGACCACCTGCGGAGGGCGTCTATTGACTCCTGACGGTGCGCTGCTCGCCGGCCCGACGAAGCTCAGCCGTTGACGGCGGTCATGTCCCAATGGCGCTGGCCCTTGACCGCGTCGCGAGGCACCGTCGCGTCCAGCTGGGCAATCTCGTCCGGGCTCAGCTCGATGTCGGCTGCGGCGGCGTTCTCCTCCACCCGCGACGGCTTCTTGGTCCCCGGGATGGGCACGATGTCGTCGCCGCGGTGGAGCAACCATGCCAGCGCCAGCTGCGCCGGGGTCACGCCGCGCCTGGGGTCGACTCGGTGCTGGTAGTACAGGTCGATGCGATCCGTGCGCAGCCGTTGCAGACTGGCGTCGCAGGCTCTGTGCACGTGCGCCGGCGAGCCGTTGATCGTCTGGCTGCCGTCCGGTAGGCGTTCGAAGCCGAACTTGGTGGCCAGCACCACGCTGTCACGCCGGCCGGCAATCGCCTTCCCGACCAGCATCTCGTTGGTATAGGGCCCGTACATGTCGGCGGTGTCGAGGAAGTCGACGCCGAGCTCGAGCGCTCGATGGATGGTGGCGATGCCCTGGTTCTCATCGCGGTCGGCTGCGGACCCGTAGAACTCCGACATGCCCATGCAGCCGAGTCCGATCGCCGACACCTCGAGTTCTCTGAGCCTGCGTCGCTTCATCGGGCGGCCTCCTGGCTTTCCTGGTGATCGCGGGTGTCCGGCGAGACCTCGGTGATGAGCCGCACCGGGCGGTCGTAGAAGATGTAGTTCCACGCCCAGTTGAGCAGCACGACCGTCTTGCTGCGGAAGGTGATGATGTACATCAGGTGGACGAACAGCCACATCAGCCAGCCGATGAATCCGGCCACGCGGATCGGCCCGAGCTGGACCACGGCGTGGTTGCGGCCCACCGTCGCCATGGTGCCCTTGTCACGGTAGTGGAACGCCGTGGCGTTGCCACCGCCGAGCTGAGCGATCACGTTGCGCCCCGCATGCGTTCCCTGTTGAATGGCGACGGGCGCGAGCATCGGCAGCGGCGCCCCGCGGTCGACGAGCTCGGCCATGTCGCCGATCACCTGCACCTCGTCGTGTCCGGGCAGCTGAAGGGTGGGCCGCACCGCCACCCGGCCGAGCCGGCTCACGCTGCTGGTGAGCTGCTCACCCAGCGACGAGGCGCGCACCCCGGCGGTCCAGATCACGGTCGCGGCCTCGATGGTGCTGCCGTCGTCGAGCGTGATCCCGCGCTGGTCGGCGTGCGCCACGGTGCGCCCGAACCGCAACTCCACGCCGCGGCGGCGGAGCACAGCCTGCGCCTTGGCGGCGAGGCGGGGATGGAAGGCGTCGAGCACACGTGAGCGGCCCTCGACGAGGATCACCCGCACCGGCGTGAAGTCGAGTCGCGGGAAGTCCTTGGGCAGGAGGTGGCCGAACAGCTCACTGAGGGCGCCGGCGTACTCGACCCCGGTCGGTCCGGCACCGGCGATGACGAACGTCAACAACCGGCGGCGCTCACGCTCGTCGGTGCACTCCGCGGCCCGCTCGAACCGTTCGAGCACGTCGCCACGCAGCGCGAGCGCGTCGTTGAGCCCCTTGAGGCCCATGGTGTGGGCGGCGATGTCGTGGTGGCCGAAGTGGTTGGTGGCGGCTCCGGCGGCGACGATGAGGTGGTCGTAGGCAAGGTCGCCGGCGCCGGTGCGGACGGTGCGGTTGTCGAGGTCGATCGCCAGCACCTCGCTCATGCGCACGTCGCAGTTGCGCTGGTTGCGGAGCAGGGTGCGCACCGGGTGAGCGATCTCGGAAGGGTCGAGCAGCCCCGAGGCAACCTGGTACAGCAACGGCTGGAAGAGGTGGTAGTTGTGCCGGTCGACGACCAGGACGTCGGCCTCCGCCGCGCGCAGTGCTCGCGCCGCGCTGATGCCGCCGAACCCCGCCCCGACGATGACCACGCGCGACCGCGTCACTCCCCCTGCCTCCCGCTGTGGGCGCCTACTCGCGCGCCGTCACGGTACTCGCGTCGGCGCCACCGATGCTCGGCACCGGCTTGCGGTCGGGCAGGCGGGTGCCGCGCACCCGCACGGCGATGACGCCGCCCACCGCAGCGGCGGCGGCAACGCCTCCGGCGGACAGGCAGTACGCCCAGGTTCCATAGCTCCCGCAGAGCCACCCGGTGAACAGCCCGCCCAGCGGCGCGGTGCCGAAGAAAACGTAGCCGTAGAGCGAGAGAACGCGGCCCCGCAGCCGGTCGGGCACCACCATCTGCAGCGACGAGTTGCTCTGCGACGCGTACAGCGAGAACGTGAACCCGGTGAACACCAGGATCACGCAGGCCAGCCACACCGTGGTCACCGGTGCGAGCATCAGCAGCGACGCCCCGAAACCGAGCGCCCCGGCGAGCATCCACGTCAAGCTCGCCCGCGACAGCGCGGCTGAGGTCAGCGCGCCGGCCAGAGCACCGCCGCCGAACGCGGCGCTGAGGATGCCGAACACCTCGGGCCCCGACGCCAGCGTGTGCGCGGTGAGCACCGGCAGCAGCACGTTGAAGTTGATCGCCAGGGTGGCGATGACCAGCATCACCAGCAGCACCAGGCGCACGCTCGGGGTGCGCCACGCGTACCCCAGCCCCTCGCCGACGCCGCGCAGCAGCGTCGGCCGCGTCTTGCCGCGGTCGATGGCGAACAGCTCGCTCTCGCGCATCAGCAGCAGCGCCCCCACCACCGCGACGTAGCTGATCGCGTTGATCAGGAAGCAGATCCCCACACCGGTGGTGGCGATGAGCACACCGGCGATCGCCGGGCCGACCACTCGCGAGACGTTGAAGAGGCTGGAGTTGAGCGCGATGGCGTTGGGCAGCTCGGCGCGGCCCACCATCTGGATGGTGAACGCCTGTCGCACCGGGGTGTCGAGGATGAGCACGCACCCCATCGCCCCGGCCAGGAGGAACACCTCCCACACCTGCGCGCTGTGCGTCAGGGCGAGGCCGGCGAGTGCGGCCGCAACGGCCATCGAGGCGCACTGGGTGAAGACCAGCGTCTTGCGCGCGTCGAGCCGGTCCGCCAGCGAGCCGCCGAAGAGGCCGCCGAGCGCATAGGGGCCGAACTGGCAGAGCGACAGGGCCCCGACTGCAAAAGCCGAGCCGTTGGTGAGCTGGAGCACGAACCACGCCTGGGCCACGTTCTGCATCCACGTCCCGCTCAGCGACACCACCTGGCCGCCGAAGTACAGCCGGTAGTTGCGGTGGCGCCGCAGCGAGGCAAAGGTGCGCGAGGAGGCGGAGGCCACGCTCATGTCCGGTCCACCAGTGCGCTCAGGCCGCTGATGGCAGCGTCGATGGAGTGGAGC
>CATPBU010000118.1 GCA_955652455.1 Candidatus Dormiibacterota bacterium | reverse complement strand
TGTTGTCCGACGACCGCGCGGCGCTGCCCCAGCTGACCACCGGCTGATCCGCCGACAGGGCGGAGATCCCGAAGGTGTCCCCCGGCCAAACCGCGGGGTCGCCGAATAAGTTGTCAGACACGACGAACGGCTCGGTCAGCCAACCCTTCGACACCGAGAACACCCGGAGATATTGCGCCCAGCCTTGAGGGGAGTTGTTCGATAACCAGCCGACGTAGGCAACATCCGCAGATGCCCCGATGACCTGCACGATGTGGGTTGCATTGTCATGGTCGGGAGTCGCACGGATCATGTCCGACCAGTGCTTCCCGTGGTCCGTGGAGAAGCTGATCCAACCCACGTCGGAGGCGCCTGTCTGAGTGTCCCATGTGGCGTAAAGGTTCCCCGCCGCGTCGATACCGACGGCGCCGTCGATCCACCATTCCGCCAACGACATGGTGAGACCCGGATGATCCGCGCCGACCAGGACGGGAGCCGACCAGGTTGCTCCGCGGTCTGTCGACGAGGTGAAGTACGTGTGCGCGGGATTCATTGTGTACGTCGTGGAATTGGTGATCTGGTATCCCTGGTAGAGCACGTCGATGGCGCCGTCAGGTTGAACCACGATTGGACCGCTGTCGCCTCCGCTCGCCGGGAAACCCGGGCTCACGGGCACGATTGGCCCCCAGCTCCTGCCACCATCGGTCGACTTCTGGATGACCACGTTGAGATCGCCGGTGGCAAACGCACAACTGCCTCCCGGTGTACAGATGTAGGTCACCACCTTCGCGCTGGGCCCGTAGTCCCAGGTGAGGTAGAGCGTGCCATCCGGTGCGACCGCAATGAATTCCCGGTCGCCCCAGTTCTTCCTGACTGGCGGGATCAGGGATGCGACCTGAGGGAATGTGATCCCATGGTCGAAGGACGCCGCCACCACGGGAAACGTGTAGCCGGAGTGGGTGAGCATGAACGCGACGTAGACGGTGCCGCTGGGTCCGACGCTGATCGCCGGATCCCAGCCCTTGCCGCTCGAGTTCACCGAATGCGGCACCATGACGGGGGCGTCGAAGTGCAGCCCGCCGTCCGGGGAGCGGGCGAAGCCGATTCCCCCGCATCCCATCCAGACCTCGTACACGTAGTGACGTGACCGATCAACAGCCTGCTCGACCTCGGCGTTCTGGCCAGCACATCCCCGGCTCACCTCGACAGTCCGGGCAGCGCTGTGATTGATCACGGGGGCCGCGTCTGCCGTGGCCCGGGTCGGAGATGACACGAGCCCGAGCGCAGCGGTGGCGCTGAGGATCCGAGCGAGCTGCCTGCTCCGCTGGCGCATCTGGATGTCCCTTTAGCTCCCCGCTGGCGCGCCAACGGCAGACCAGCCAGCCGGGACGGCGGTCGATCCTACTCTCAGTGAATGCCGTTGACAAGTTAGACCCGAAGCGGACTCTAAACCGTCCAGGCGTGAGGATACGGCTTTCACCCCGCGCGCTTCCCCAGGCGCAGCAAGGTGACCTCAACTGGGATTCGCAACGTGCCGTCCGCTCCCTGGAATGCCGCGAGACTCTGGGTGAATCGCCGGCTCACGGCGGCCCCTTCTGCGTCCGGTACGTCGAGGGCGAGGTGATCACCGAGCGCGAGCCAGAGTTGTTGGGCGCCGTCGAACCTGGCGACGTCGCCCATCGTTGTTGATGTCCAACCGTCCGGGGGCACTGTTGGCGCGACCGATGACAATGCAGGCGGGACGGTTCCGGTCACGTGTTGCCATGCGCGGGCGAGCAGGTCCTCAGGCGTTGGACGGTGGTCGCCGCGGACGATGACCGCGGCATGGTGGGCGACGCGCTCCATCTCGCGAAGCGTGATCGTGCCGGTGGCTCCGGCGAGGCGCAGCAGCGACACAGCCACGTCGAACTCTTGCTCCTGGAACGGCAATGTGTCGGGTGAGGAGACCACGACCTGTGCGGTGGTGCGGGATTCACGCAGCTCCTGCTGGAGCGCGCGCGCGGAGTCATCGCCATCCACGACGGCGACCACCGATCCGCTCGGACCAACGGCCGCCGCGCTACGCCTGGTGAGGACACCCGCGTCGCCGAGGACGTCGACAACGTGCATGCCCAGCACGATTCCGGCCGCCTCAACCAGCTGTTCCGCCAGTGGACCGAGCAGGGCCGTCTCGTAGAGCCGGCTCAAGCTCATCGTGTCGCTCGGCGCGCGGTCAGCCGACCGAGACCACGGCCGCTGCAATGGCCGCAGCCCTCGCCGGGTCGCGCAGCACGCGCAGGAAGGGCTGACGGCGCTCCTCCCACTGCTGTGCCGCGGCGACAAGCTCGGGGTGGCCGTCGATGAAGTGGGTGGTGTAGTCGCCGGCGACGAAGTCCGGGTCGCTGAGGATGGCGAGGTGGTACGCGATGTTGGTGCTGATGCCGACGATCGCGTACTCGAGCAGAGCGCGGCGCATGCGCGCGATCGCCAGCTCGCGCGTCGGCCCCCAAGTGATCAGCTTGGCGATCATCGGGTCGTAGCTGGGCGAGATCATCCCCGGTGCCGCCAGCGACGAGTCGACACGCACACCGGGCCCGCTGGGCTCGCGATAGCCGGTGACCTGCCCCGGCGATGGCATGAAATTCTTCTCGTACCTCTCGGCGTTGACGCGGCATTCGATGGCGTGGCCGCGCGGCACCAGGTCATCCTGGCGCAGCGTCAGCTTCTCGCCGGCGGCAACGCGCAGTTGTTCAACGACGAGGTCGACGCCATAGACCAGCTCGGTCACCGGGTGCTCCACCTGCAGGCGTGTATTCATCTCGAGGAAGAAGAACTCACCCTTGCTGTAGATGAACTCGACGGTGCCGGCATTGACGTAGCCGACCGCGCGGGCCGCGGTGACCGCAGCCTCGCCCATCTTTGCCCGCGTGGCCGCGTCGATGGTCGGCGATGGCGCCTCCTCGAGGATCTTCTGGTGACGGCGCTGGATCGAGCACTCGCGCTCGCCGAGGTGGACGATGTTGCCGTGCGTGTCGGCGAGAAGCTGGATCTCGATGTGTCGCGGCGACTCGACGTAGCGCTCGAGGAACACGGTGGCGTTGCCGAAGGCGCGCAGCGCGGTGCTCTGTGCAGTCTCGAGGCTCTCGCGCAGCTCGCCCTCGTCACGGGCGACTCGCATGCCGATGCCGCCCCCACCGGCCGATGCCTTGATGAGCACCGGGTAGCCCACCTGGTTGGCGGCGGCCACCGCGGAGTCGACGTCCTCGAGGGCGTCGCTGCCGGGCACGATGGGCACGCCGCTGTCGCGCATGCGCTGCCGTGCCGGCACCTTCTCGCCCATCGCCGCCATCGCCTCGGGCGTCGGACCGATGAAAGTGATGCCATTGTCGGCACAGGCGCGCGCGAACGCCTGGTTCTCGCTGAGGAACCCGTAGCCGGGATGAATGGCCTGCGCACCGGTGGACTTCGCCGCCTCGATGATGCGGTCGATGACCAGGTACGATTGTGCCGACGGCGCCGGACCGATCTCCACGGCTTCGTCGGCGAGCAACGCGAAAGCTGCAGTGCGGTCGGCCTCGCTGTGCACGGCCACGGTGGCGATGCCGAGGTCGCGGCAGCCGCGGATAACCCGCAGAGCGATCTCACCGCGGTTGGCAACCAGCACCTTCGTGAACATCAGTCGACCTGCACGATGGGGGAGCGCGGACCGACCACGTCGCCCTCCCTGACGTGCACCTCGGTGACCGTGCCGGCGCGCGTGGCGGTGACGTCGTTCTGCATCTTCATCGCCTCGAGGACGGCCACCACGTCGCCGAGTCCGACCTTGTCGCCAACCTTGACAGAAACTTTGAGGATGAGTCCTTGCATGGGCGCGACCACCGTGCCATCGCGCACCGCGGGTGCATCGCTCAGCCC
>CATPBU010000117.1 GCA_955652455.1 Candidatus Dormiibacterota bacterium | reverse complement strand
TGTCAGAACTCCTCAGTTATCGTTGTAATTGGTGTAAACATCGTCAGGCGTTGCGGGTAGGCAAGTAGCTACGCAACAAGTCATTCCTCCTTTTGTGCGGGCGATTCGTCGCGCGATCGCGACGCCGACACCTCGAGGATCCGCTCGAATGGAATCGCGGCCCGTTCCGCGGCGGTGCGTACCGCCGCCTCGGTGCCCTCGACGGTCTGGAGCCGTCGCACCGCAAAACTCAGTACGTGCGCGGAGGACGAGTCGAGCCAATGTGCGTCATCGACTGCCACCAGCAGCGACTGCTCAGCCGCCATTAATCTCAGCAACGACAGCACCGACGCGCAGAGCGCCCGCTCATCGATGCCGCCTCGCGGCACCGGCGCCCGCAGCAATGCGGCCGAGATCGCCTCCTGCTGGGGGACGGGAAGATGGCTGATCAGGTCCTCGCCGACGGCATCGAACAGGTCGGCAAGCCCTGCAAAGGACAGGGCCGCCTCAGCCTCGGTGGGCCGGGTCAGCACCACCCGCGTCCCGCGTGCCTCGGCGCGGCGCAGCACCTCCCGCCAGACCGTGGTCTTACCGATACCCGGCTCACCTTCGATGGTGAGCAGCGCAAACTCGTTCTGCGCCGTGCTCAGGAAGGCATCCGCCGCCGTCAATTCGGCGTCGCGGCCGATGGCTCCGAATGCAGCGTCCCCCATCGACACGATCATCGGTGACCAGCGTCGCGCAGTCCAGCCGCTGTGCAACTGGTGGCCAAGGCGCAAACGTGGCATTGGCCCTGCTCGCCGGCTGTACGATCCCCACCTCAGCGCCGTGGTTGAGCCTGTCCCTCGACCCGGGCAGCGGCTGCCTGCAGCTCGGCCCTCGTGCCCATAAGCACGAGCAGGTCCTGAGCCTCCACCCGCACGTCGGCGCCGGGTCCCGTGAACAGTTGCCCGGCCAGGCGTCGCAGCGCCAGCGCGTGCGCGCCGGTGTCGCGCTCTACGTCGGTTAGAGCACCAACCACCCCGATCAGCGGACTGTTCACGGGCACCAGGATCTCGTCGATGCCGAAGTCGACCGAGCCGTGCCGGACGGAGTCGAGGGCATCGACCACGGCGGGGCGTTGGGTCACGTCCGCCATGCGGAGAGCGGCCATTCGGTAAGGGG
Source organism: Candidatus Dormiibacterota bacterium (assembly GCA_955652455.1). Next base: position 2,175 of record CATPBU010000117.1, on the reverse strand, counting down.
AGACCACCCGATTGGCACCTGCCTGCTGCAGGCGCTCGACGGACTGGGGCTCGCCGGCCCGCGCGACGATGAAGAGGTCGGGATTGAGCGACCTCGCGGTGAGCGTGATGTACACATTTTTCTCATCGGAGTCGACCGCGGTCACAAGTGCGCGGGCCCGGCTGATGCCGGCACGCTCCAGGGCCTCCCGTGAGGTCGCGTCGGCGGCGACGTGGAGCTTTGCCTCTGCCTCGACCCGTGCCAGTGGCCCGGGGTTGTTCTCGACAACCACAACCGCGACCCCGTCGCGCTCGAGCTCGAGGACGATCTGGCTGCCCACGCGGCCATAGGCGCACACGATCACGTGGTCGCTGAGCCGGTCAAGGTCCCGTTCCACGGCTCTCCTCCTTCGATAGGCCGCCAGGTGGCCGCCGCCGATCACATCGCCGACGACCCCAAATGTGTACAGCACCGTGCCCACCCCGCCGGCGATCACGAAGGATGTGAAGACCTTGCCGGAGGCATCCAGCGGGTGCACCTCGCCGTAGCCGACGGTGGTCACCGTGATCACCGTCATGTAGACACTATCCAGCCAGTTCCAGCCCTCGATGAATCGGTATCCGACCGTTCCCACAGCGAGCACTGTCACCAGCAGGAGGGCGACAAGTCGGAAGCGCTGGAGGGGGTTCCGCTCGATCACAGGCGAAGACATGCTAACGGCAACGGCTCACACCAGGCGTCTGCGTTCAGGGGTAGATGCCGCGGTCCATGGTGGCTTCGGCCACCTGTTTGATCGCCAGGAAATACGCACCGCGCCGAAGTGACACGTGGTGTGCCTGCGCGTTTTCCCAGGTCTCGTTGAGGGCGCGGTGCATCACCTTCTCGAGCCGCGCGTTGATCTCATCTTCGTCCCAGAAGAAGGACTGCAGGTCCTGCACCCACTCGAAGTACGAGACGGTCACACCCCCGGCGTTGGCAACCACGTCCGGCACCACGCTGATCCCTCGCTGCTCGAGGATCACGTCGGCGTCCGGGGTGACGGGCCCGTTTGCCGCCTCCAGGATGAGTTTCGCCTGGATGCGGCCGGCATTCTCCGATGTGATCTGGTGCTCGAGCGCAGCTGGGATCAGCACATCGACCCGCAACTCCAGCAACTCGGCGTCGCGGATCGCGTTGGCCCCCGGGAATGCCGACACCGATCCGGTGCGTGCCTTGTGGGCTATGACGGCAGCGACATCCAACCCTCCGGGTGCATATATGGCGCCACCAGTGTCAGAAACGGCGCAGATCGTGAAGCCCCGCTCCGCCATCAGTCGAGCCGCCACAGATCCCGCGTTGCCGAATCCTTGGATGGCGACGGTTGTCCCGTCCGGAGTGCGTCCGAGCTTGCTGCAGGACTCGACGGCGACGAACATCACGCCCCGCCCGGTCGCAGCGAGGCGCCCCTGGCTACCACCGACGGAGAGCGGCTTACCGGTGACCACCGCGGGGACGGAGAACCCGCGCTCCATCGAAACCGTGTCCATGATCCAGGCCATCTCCCTTGGGGTGGTGTTGACGTCGGGGGCAGGGATGTCGGACTCGGGCCCGATGACGATGCTGATCTCGGTGGCATATCGGCGCGTGAGCCGCTCCAGCTCGCCCGCGCTCAACGCTTTGGGATCGACGACCACCCCGCCCTTGGCGCCGCCAAACGGAAGCCCCGCGATGGCGCACTTCCACGTCATCCACATCGCCAGCGCCTTGACCTCGTCGAGGGTGACACCCGGGTGGTAACGGATTCCACCCTTGGCCGGCCCCCTGGCCATGTTGTGCTGCACTCGGTAGCCCTCGAACATGCGCACCGAGCCGTCATCCATCTTCACCGGGAAGCTGACGATCAGCTGACGCTTGACCTCGCGCAGCACCACCCGCAGGGCGGGATCGAGGCCGAGCAACTCCGACGCCTCGTCGAACTGCCGTTGGGCATTGCGCCACGGGTTCTCGGCGGCCACGACCGAAGCTGAAGTCAATGCCGTCACTTGAGCACCTCCGCGAGCCCGCGGCGGTCGCCGCCGGCTCGGCTCGCGGTAGGGAGCCTACGCCACGGAGCAGGGCCGCGCGGGTCCAGACGGAATGGGCATAGACGCCCGCCGGCGCCGCTCGAATAGCATGGATCCATGCTGACGGAGCCTCGCATGCGTGAGCGCCTCGACC
>CATPBU010000116.1 GCA_955652455.1 Candidatus Dormiibacterota bacterium | reverse complement strand
GTGACCACTGCTCTTCGACTGCGCGACCAGGCGGCCGCAACGCGCAATCTCCCGTCGGTGACCAGCGATGGTCAGCTGGTGCACGTGCTCGCCAACGTGTCGAGCGCGGCCGAGGTGGCGCGCGCGCTTGACGAGGGCGCCGAAGGGGTGGGCCTGCTGCGCACTGAGCTCGGCCTGCTCGAGGTCGACGCATGGCCGAGCCTGGACCAGCACCGCCGCATGCTCGCCCCAATCCTCCAGCTCCTGGCCGGGCGCACTGCCACCGTCCGCCTCATGGACTTCGGTGGCGACAAGCTGCCGCCATTTCTCGCGGGTCACACCGGGCGCGGCGTGCAACTGCTGCGTGAGGAGCCACGGGCGGTGGCCGACCAGCTCGAGGCGATTCTCACCGCGGGCGCGGCGACCGAACTCGCTGTGCTGATCCCGATGGTCATCGAGCCTGACGATGTCGGCTTCGTCCGAGGCCTGCTGGGCGCGCTGCTCGAGAGCGAGCAGCCGCGTCCTTCTGTGCGCGTCGGCGCGATGGTGGAGGTGCCGGCGGCGGTGGCGATGGTGCGGCTGATCGCGCCGTGCGTCGACTTCCTGAGCATCGGGACCAACGACCTCACCCATTTTCACCTGGGCCTGGAACGCACCACCACCCGGGCGGCGCCGGCACATCACCCGGCAGTGCTGCGGCTGATCAAGGAGACTGTCGACGCCGCCTGCGAGGTGGGCATCCCGGTGGCGGTCTGCGGCGAGGCGGCGTCGCACCCGGTGGCCATGCCGCTGCTGGTGGGGCTCGGGGTGAAGGAGCTGAGCGTCGGGGCCGCACGCGTCGGCGAGGTGCGCCGCTGGGTGCGCACGCTGGATCGGTCGCAGTGTGCAGCGGTTGCCGAGCGCGCAATGGGTGCGCACAGCGCCGCCGACGTGGAGGAGCTCAGCGCCGGGTTGCGCGCCTCACTGTTGGTCGATTAAACAGGTCGCCAGGGCGCTGAGCGCATCGACTGCGTCGTCGCCGTCGGCGCGCACCTGCAGCGTTGCTCCACCGGTGGCCCCGAGTGCGAGCACCGCGAGGATGCTCTTGGCATCAGCGGTCTTGCCCGCGTAGGTCACCCCGATGCGCGACGAGAAGCGCATCGCCGTCCTGACGAACACCCCGGCCGGCCGAGCGTGTAAGTCGACGCCCAGCGGCAGGGCGACCGCCGCCTCAGAACTTGTGAGCATCCCGTGCGCTCTCCGCGGCGGTGAGGACGTCCTGGACGGTACCGCCACCGGCTGCCATCACCGCCGCCGCGATCGCACCCTCGACGAACGGGGCGTCGGCGAGGCGAACGCGGCCGTTGGCATCGAGATGATCGAGGATGTGGCGGACGGTGAGAATCGAGCTGCCGAGGTCGCCGATGACGACCACGCCGTCGCCGCGGTCGGCACGTGCGATCCCGGCACTGACCAGCTCGGCCGAGGTGCCCAGGCCACCGCCCGGCGCCCCCCCTGCGGCTTCGATCGCGACCTCGCCGCCGGCCACCTGCCCCACCACCTCGGCAAGGCCGCGGGCCAACTCCGCGCTGTGCGACACCAGTACGATTCCGACCACCTGGCCTCACTCCTCTGATCTCTCCCGGCCGTGGGCGTAGTCTACAATAGCGACCACGATTCAGCAATGCCGAATAAAGACCGACGCACCACCATCCAGTCGATCGATCGAGCGGCGGGAATCCTCAAGGCCCTCGGCAGCGGCCCCCACCGGCTCGGCGTCAGCGAGCTCGCCGATCGGCTCGGCCTGGCGCGGCCAACCGTCCACGGCCTGCTCCAGACCCTGCTGTCCCACGGATTCGTGCAGCAGGACGCCGCCTCCGAGAAGTACCAGCTCGGCCCCGGGCTGCTGCAGCTGGGCTATTCCTTCCTCGACGTCAACGAGCTGCGCCGGCGCAGCATCGTGCACGCAGAGCGGCTCGCCCTCCGCACCGGCCGGGCGGTCCGCGTGGGGGTCACCCACGGGGCGCGGATCTTCATCGTGCACCACGTCTTCCGGCCGGATGCGACGCTGCAGATCCTCGAGGTCGGCGCCGAGCTGCCGCTGCATGCCAGCGCCCTTGGCAAGGCGGTGCTCAGCTACATGCCGCGGGGGATGATCGATGAGGTGCTCGACGGCCCGCTGCTCCGCCTCACCAAGCACACCCTCACCGCGGCAGCACTGCGCAAGGAGCTGCTGCGCATCCGCGACACCGGGGTGGCCGGCGAGCACGACGAGGCAGTGCTTGGCGAGTCCAGCGTGGCGGCGCCGATCTTCGACCACACCGGCGACGTGGTCGGTTCGATCGGGGTGGTGGGCGACACCGACCAGGTCTTCCCACGAGGCATGGCCGCAAGGGGATTGAGCGCGGCGGTCACCGAGGCCGCCCGAGGCATTTCACGCGAGCTCGGTGCGACCGGGTGGCCGGCCCTGGCGGCGGGGTGACGCGCATGCTCAGGCGGTGATGAGCGTTCCGACCCGCGGTCGCGCTCCCGAGGACTGAGAGCGGGAGACGGGGGTCTCCCGCGCCAGTGCCACTACTTCGGAAGGGACTACCTTCGGCTATCGCTTCGCGTCGGCGGCCTGAGCATCTCTCGCAACTCGCTCGCGCATGGCACCTGTACAGTGGTTGGCGTCAAGCCCCGTCCCTACGACATCCGCGCACACTTCCCAACGAATCGACCTCTGAGGCACGACAGCGAGGGACAAGGATGGACGCCCAGTCTGTATCCAACGAACAGCCCATTCGAGAACTGGCTGAGCGCCTCATGTCCCACCCCCACCCCGAGGGCCCAACCACCACACAACTGTTGCTTCGAAGCCTCCCCGATACCGTGACCGTCGACGTCCCGCTGCCTCGTGGCGCAGCCCTGTTGGGTAGCCAGCTGAGGACCCTCGCCGGGCGCCCAGCCTCTTTGGAGGCTGTCATGGATGCTGACGGCGACCCCTCCGCAGTTCTCGAGGCCTACGAGGACCAGTTGCGAGCGGCCGGGTGGAGTGCGTTCGAGGGGTTCGGCCCTCCGCACGGGGGCTTCATCTCGGCAGAGATGGGCGACGGGCGGGTCCTGCGCAGGGGCGACGCCGGTCCGGTCCTGGCCATCTCCACGGTTGCACGACCGGGCGAGCCGGTGGACCTTCGCGTCAGGCTGGACTGGGAGATGGTCCGTCACATGTCCACCGGTCCGCGGGGAATACCGCCGGGTGCTGACCTGCTGCCACCGTTGCGCCCGCCACCCGGCGTCGCACTGCGCGGGCAGACTGGGAGCGGGGGCAACGGACGCTGGACATCCGAAACCACCGTGCACACCGACCGGCCGGTCGCAGAGTTGGAGGCGCACTTCGCAGCGCAGCTGACGCGGGCGGAATGGGCACGCACGTCCGGGAG
>CATPBU010000115.1 GCA_955652455.1 Candidatus Dormiibacterota bacterium | reverse complement strand
TGTAGACGACCCCATTCCTTCGTCTCCCCAAAAGCCTTCGATCGTTGGCCAGCAGGATGATGAAGACGAGCATGATGGGCAGGAGGATGCCGTCGACCGTCTGAGTCCCGATGGCCACGCCGGCGATGGGCACCCCGGGGATCAGCATGATCCCGGCGCCCAGGACGAGCAGCCCGATGAAGAGCGTGAAGAACAGCGGCGCCTCGCGAAAGCTCCTCTGAACGCTGCGCTCGGCGCCGAACGCCTCGCAGATGACAAACGCGGTGCTCAACGGCAGAACAGCCGCGGCCAGAAGCGAGGCGCCGATCAGCCCGATGGCAAACAACTGTTGCGCGTGGACCCCGGCTAAGGGGGCGAGAGCCGAGGCGGCCTCTTGCGCTGAGCCCACGCCGACCCCGGCGAGCCCGTGAGGGTACGTCGGAGATGGTCCGAACAGGGTCGCTGAGGTTGTGATCACGATGAACATCGCCACCGCCACCGCGAAGATGGATCCGCTGATGACGTCACTCCGCACCAGGCGGAGGTCCTTCTCCTGCGTCCCCTTGTCGACGATGGAGGACTGCAGGAACAGTTGCATGTACGGCGTGATCGAGGTGCCGATGAGCGCGATCAGGTCGACGAAGTAGGCACCCTGGGCGACCGAGGCCGGATGCGTGAGGTCGGGGACAGCGGCGCTGCGCGCGATCGCCCCCCAATCGGGATGCACGGTGAAGGCCGTGATGATGTACGACACAAAGGTGAGGCCGAGCGCGAGGAAGACGCGCTCGACAATCCTCCGATTGCCGCGCATCACCAGTACCCCGATGAGGACGGCGGCGCCGATCACGGCGATGGGAAGCGGCACACCGAGGAGTCCAAGGCCACCGGCAACCCCGGCGAATTCCGCGAGTGTGGTCCCGCCATTGGCGATCAGGACGACCACCGCGGCGAAGAGCGTCCAGCGCACGCCGAAGCGCTCCCGGATGAGGTCCATCAAGCCCTTGCCCGTCACTGTTCCGAGGCGGGCCACCATCTCCTGGGTGATGATCAGCGCGACCAGGATGGGCAGAAACGCCCACAGCAAGTGGTTGCCGTACTTGGCCCCGGTGTTGCTGTACGTGAAGACGCCGCCGGCGTCGTTGCCGGCGTTGGCGACGATGATCCCGGGGCCGATGACCGCCAGGTAGCGCCACACCCCGGCCAGCCGGCGCGGGCGGGCGCGTCGCTCACGCCGCTGGGCAGCGGCCTCCGCGGCTCGGCGGCGCAGCGCGCTGGGCTGACGGGGGGCCGTCTTCACGCGCATTCCGGTGCATCAGAGCGCCCGCGCGCGGCGTCGCACGCCGGCCGGCATCACCTCGTCCATGGCGTCATCGATGGTGACGATCCCCTGCATGCGGTCGTCATCGTCAACAACAGGCACGGCGAGCAGGTTGTACTTGGCCATGACCGCAGCAACGTCCTCAGGCCGCCCGTCGATCGGGACCGCGACGACGCGCTTGATCATGATGTCGGCGATCGGCGTCTCCGGTCGGGCCACGATCAGGTCACGCAGGGAGAGCACGCCGAGCAATCGCTCCTCCTCGTCGACCACGTACACGTAATAGATGGACTCCGCGTCGGGTTCGAGCTCGCGTAGGCGGTCGATGGTCTGCTGGGCCGTGAGCGTCACCGGGACGGCGACGAACTCGGTGGTCATCAGGCCACCGGCGGTGTCCTCCTCGTAACCGAGCAGCTCTTCGACGTCCTCTGCCTCACCGGCCTCCATCTTCGCGATCAGCTGCTCGCGCCTCTCCTCGGGGAGGTCGCCGAGGAGGTCAGCGGCCTCGTCGGGTGACATCGCCTCGAGGATGTCAGCGGCGCGCTCGTCGTCCAGCCGGGCGAGGATCTGCGCCTGCACCTCCTCGGACGACTCCTCGACGACGTCGGCGGCAACCTCGTCGTCGAGCGACGCGAAGATGGCCGCGCGATCGCGGCCACCGAGCTGTTCGACGATCTCTGCGATGTCCGCGGGGTGCATCTTGCTGAGCTTCTGGTGGCTGATCTTCAGCCGCACACTGCTCTCGTCGCTGTGCACCGGGTCGACCGCGTCCCACGAGATCAACCGTTGCGGGAAGTCGCGGCCGGCAAGGTGGGTGAGCCGGCGGCCCAACCGCTCGATGCCGAGCCGGCGCAGCAGCCCGCGTGCGCCGATGTCGACACCGACCAGCAGCATCTTGCCGTCCTGCGGCTTGAGCTGCAGGTCGTTGACCCGCACCACCCGGCGTCCATCCGTGTCGACGATCTGCTTGTCGAGCACGTCCCGGGCCAGCCAGATCTCCTCGTCGGCGTGGGCATAGAGCTGCAGCCTGCTGGTGGGCACGTCGAGGCTGAGCTCACCGCTCTCGCCGGCCCGGACAGCCCCCCAGTCGATGACCGCAGGGAGGTCCTTGTTGCGGCCCCTGATGGCGACGGCGGTGACCACCGGGTAGGGCTCGCCCATGCGCACGATCACGTCGCGCACGGAACCGACGGTGCGCTGGTCGATGTCCACCACGTCGGCGCGCAGGAAGTCACTGAGGAAGATCACAGCCGGGTGATGGTGCCACCTGAGCGGTGTTCCCGGGGCAGGTATGATCGGCGCCCCATGGCTCGCATACCCACTTCTCGGGACCTCGGTACCCCGATCGACCGCAACATCGCGCTGGAGCTGGTACGGGTCACCGAAGGCGCGGCCATGGCTGCGGCCCCATACATGGGCCGCAACCGCAAGAACGACGCCGACGGCGCCGCCGTCGACTCGATGCGACGCAGCCTCAACTTCGTCGACATGGATGGCGTCGTGGTCATCGGCGAGGGAGAGAAGGACGAGGCGCCGATGCTGTACATCGGCGAGCAGGTCGGCAACGGCAACGCTCCGCGGGTGGACGTCGCCGTCGACCCCATCGACGGCACTCGCCTGGTGGCCCGCGGACTGCCTGGCGGCATCGCCACCGTCTCGCTGGCCGAGCGCGGCTCGATGTTCTACACCCACATTCCCTACATGGAGAAGCTGATCGTCGGCCCCAAAGCGGCGAAGGTGATCGACATCACCGACACCGTCAAGAACAACCTGCGCCGCATCGCCAGGGCCGAGGACCGAAGCATCGAGGACCTCACCGTCGTCGTTCTCGATCGCGACCGCCACGAAGACCTGCTCGAGGAGATCCGCTCCGCGGGCGCTCGCGTCAAGCTGATCATGGACGGCGACGTCGCAGCCGGGGTGATGGCCGCGATGGAACACCGCACCGGCATCGATGTCCTGATGGGCATCGGTGGCGCACCCGAGGCCGTGCTCGCCGCCTGCGCCATCAAGTGCGTCGGCGGGTCCATGCAGGGACGGCTCTGGTTGCGCCCAGGTGACCAGGCCCTGCTCGACGCCGAGGGCAAAAGCGCCGATCGCGTCCTCGAGCTCAACGACCTGGTTGCCGGTGACAACGTCTTCTTCGCCGCCACCGGGATCACCGGGGGCGAGCTCCTCGAGGGCGTGCGCTTCCTCGGCGAGAACCGCGCGCACACCCAGAGCCTGGTGATGCGCAGCTACTCGGGGACGATCAGGTACATCGATGCCGAGCACAGCCTCGCCAAGCTGCGCATGCGCCGCGAGGAGGCCGAGGCCGACGGGACCGAGGCGATGATCACGGCCAAAGCCAACCAGGCCGAGCGTCTCCAGCCCGGCTGACGACGCGGGCGCGGGTTGCCGGCCGCCGTGGGACAATCGCGCCAACCATGAAGGTGTTCCGCCCGAGCCCCTCGTTGATGCGCTGGTTCATCCCGGGGCTCCACATCAAGCGCTGGCTGCTGCTGCTCTTCGCCAGCATCGTGATGATCAGCCTCGCCGTCGGCTACGTGCTCCGCGACATCTACAGCAGTGACGTGCGCTTTCCCTCCTGGGTGCAGACCATCACCCTGCAGTTCCTGCCTCGCGGTGTGCGTGCCAGTCTGTTCGGCGTCCTCGGCATCGCCATCCTCCTGCTCTGCTTCTACAAGCTCGGCCAGTCGCTGCTCGGCCCGTTCCTGCGCGGCAACACCAGCGAGCGCCGCAACCTGATCGAGCACCTCTACGCCCACCGGCAGCTCGCCAAGGGCCCGCGGGTGGTCGCCCTCGGCGGCGGCACCGGCCTCAGCACCCTCCTCCGCGGGATCAAGAAGTACACCGGCAACATCGTCGCCATCGTCACCGTTGCCGACGACGGGGGATCAAGCGGCCGGCTCCGCGCCGAGTACCGGGTACTGCCACCGGGGGACTTCCGCCAGTGCCTCACCGCCCTGGCCGAGACCGAGCCGCTGATGACCCAGCTGTTCCAGCACCGCTTCACCGGTGAGGGCTCGCTCGGCGGCCACTCCTTCGGCAACCTTTTCATCATGGCCATGGCGGAGATCACCGGTGACTTCGAGCATGCGCTGCGCGAGTCGGGGCGGGTCCTGGCGGTGCGCGGCACCATCGTCCCCAGCACCCTACGGGACGTCGTGCTCTGCGCGACCTCCGGCACCGAGGTCCGCGTCGGCGAGTCGCGCGTCCCGCACGGGATCGACCGAATCGACCGCGTCTTCCTCCAACCCGACGCCCCGCCGATCAACCCTGAGGCCGAGGCGGCCATCCTCGACGCGGAGCTGGTCATCGTCGGACCGGGCTCGCTGTACACGTCGATCCTGCCCAACCTCCTGGTTGACGGCATGGTCGAGGTGCTGCGCGCCACCCCGGCGGTGAAGGTCTACGTCTGCAACGTGGCCAGCCAGCCGGGCGAGACCATGGGCTACACGGTCAGCGAGCACCTCACCGCCATCGAGGACCACGTCGGCGGCAACCTCTTCGACTACGTGATCGTCAACAGCAACCTGGCCCCGGCGCTGCCGGCGTCAGCACAGGCAGCGGGGACGTCGCGCATCCTCTTCGACCGCGACGAGGCGTCGAAGAAGCCCGTCCACTACATCCTCGCCGACGTGGTGTCGCCGGCGGTGTCTTCGCACCATGATCCGGAGAAGCTGGCTCGGGTGATCATGAAGCGGATCTGGAGGTAGGGCTGAGGACCGCTGAAGCCAAGCCGGGGGAGGGGTGCATCACGCTCCGGTCGCTGTCCTCGCGGGCGCTTCGGGGCCCCTCGGCTCCGCCGAGTCGGTCTCCTCGCTGCTGCGGATGCTCCCTACGCATGACGCACCCCTCCCCCTCCCCGCTGTGAGGGTTCCTTGCACGACGAGTCCTTTGTCTACTCGCCCTCCCTTAGTACAGGAGGTCGTGATGGAGCCGCCACCGCAGGCGTTGCGTCGCGGTTTCGCCGAGGCGTTGCCAGGCCGCGTAGGCGCGGGGCCGCAGCGGTAGGTCCCAGGTGCCGACGAAGTCGATGATGCGGTCGCTGAACCCGGACTTGAAACGGTAGATGCCGTAGAGAGGATGGCGCTCGGTCAGCTGCGCAGAGGGCGGGACAGCAACCAGGTCGTAGCGGTGCACGCCGCGTTGGCGCAGCCAGCGCATCACCTCCCACTGCAGCAGGTGCGGGGACATCAGGTCGCTGTGCTGCTTGGTTGAACCGCCGTCCTTGTACCAGGCACGGTCGCCGAGATGGATGGCGTAGAGGCCGGCGTGGATCTCGCCCTGCCACGACGCGAAGAACAGCTGACCCTGCTCGCTGGCCGCCTGCAGCTCCCAGTACTGGTGAAAATACCGTGCGCTGCGCAGCGCGAACCCGGCGCGGTCCTGGGTGGCCACCATCAGCGAGTACATGATGTCCAGGTTGGCTGTCGTCATGGGCACGGCGGTGACCTCGACACCGCGGCGCGCCGCCAGGCGGATGTTGTAGCGCGTCTTGGGCTTGAAGGATGCGAGCAGCGAATCCTCGTCACGATCGAGGTCGACGACGATGGTGGCACGGCTCATCTGTACGTCGGTCGGCGATTTGCACAGGCCGGCCGCCTGCCACGCGCGCGGGTCGGCGGCGGATTCCTCGACCTCAGGCTCGACCTTGACCACGAAGGCGCCGCGCAGCGGTCCGCGGTCGGCGAGGACCTCGACAAGGCCATCCGCGCCGGCAATTCCCGGTCCTTTGGGTGCGTACCAGAGGTCGCCGAAGCCGGCAATGCTACGGCGCAGGAACAGGATGGCGACGTCGCGACCGCTCACCTCGGCCATCCAGTACGTCGGCGTCCATCCCCACCGTCGTTTGAACTCCCCCCATGCCCTGGTCTGCAGGAACTGTCCGCCGCCGGGGTTGGCCGCGACCAGCTCATCCCATGCAACGACCTCGCGCGTTGTTGCCGGCCTCATGCGGCGACCATGGTGGTCGCCTCGCGCACAGGCGACCGCGCGCGCGTGTGGAACACCGCGTCACCGTAACACAGCGTCTTGCCAGGGCACGTTTTGGTGCGGTTGGCAAAAGCCCTTGCGGATCCTTACAATTCCGCGAGTTCGTGTCGACCCACCTGGAGAAAGATGATGGCCAGTGTTGTCACCCGCGACGTTCTTGCCGACCAGCTCGCGAAGCGCGCCGAGATCACCATGGGCGCCGCGCGCGACGAGGTGCGCTGGTTTTTCGACACCCTGTCGCGCGCGCTCGAGAAGGGCGACGAGGTGCGCATCCACGGTTTCGGGTCGTTCAGGACCGCGCAGCGTGCAGCGCGGATGGGACGCAACCCACGCACCGGTGAGGCGGTCCAGGTGGCGGCACGTCGCGTGGTGCGTTTCGCGCCGAGCACCACGCTGAGCACCGCGCTCAAGGCGAAGGGCGGCAAGCGCAGCAGCCGGAGCTGACGCTCGTCGCGCGCTGACGGGGACCCGGAGCGCGCCGGGTCCCTGTCGGCGCAACCGCGCTGCGACTGCGCTGCACGGTGACGGTGCGGCACGATCGTGTATGTGCGCCATCTATTCCGCATCGCCGCCGTGGTCGCCGTGGTCGCCGTGGTCGCCGTTGCGGCCCTGGGCACGGCGCGCCTGGTCGCTGCGTCGCCGTCCCTGACTGCAACAGCAACGGTGGCGAGGCCCTGGGTGCCCGCGGCCGGAACGCCGCTGTCGTTGGCCTCCCCACCACAGGGCAGCCTGGCGGTCGACGCGCTGGTCGGTGCAGCCGCGACGCACCTTGCGACCGCCGACTCCGCCACGGTGCGGCCGATCGCATCGGTGGCCAAGACGATGACCGCGCTGGTGATCCTGGAGACCCACCCGCTGCAGCCCGGCGAGCTCGGGCCGGTGATCACCATGACCCAGGTCGACGTCGACGACTACCTGCGCATCGTCGCCCAGAACGGCTCATTTGTGCCGGTGACAGTGGGCGAGCAGTTCAGCGAGCGCGAGCTGCTGCTCGGACTGATGCTCCCGTCGGCGAACAACCTCGCGCTCAGCGCGGCGCGCTGGGTCGACGGCAGCGTCGCCGCCTTCGTCGCCCGGCTCAACAGCCGCGCGGCGGCGCTGGGCATGAGCCGAACCCATTTCGCCGACCCGGACGGGCTGGACAGCGCCACCACGTCGACGGCCGCCGACCTGCTCCGGCTCGCTGCCGCCGC
>CATPBU010000114.1 GCA_955652455.1 Candidatus Dormiibacterota bacterium | reverse complement strand
TCCGTAGTCCAGGAGCCGGCAAACGGGCGGTTGAGCCAGCGGTGCCACCTCGACGAGGTCGAGACCGCGGTCGACGGCGAGTTGCCTGGCCTGCTCAATGGTGACGATGCCGAGCGCTTCATCGGTGGTGTCGTCGAAGAGACGAACCTGCGGGATGCGGATCTGCTCGTTGATCCTCAACTCTCGAAAGGCGATGGGTGGAAACCTCCAAAACACAAAAACCTGGACAGCGATTCCGCTATCCAGGCCTGACTGATCTGGACCTCCAAGGCGAACCCGGAAGGTGGGGCCGCAGCGCACGGAACCTCTTTGCGGCGCCACGATGGCGTCCGACGCGTGAGCATACCACCAGGCAGCGGCCGCTACCGCACCGGGCGCACGGCGTGAAGCAGCAACTCGCGTGCCCCGCGGCTACCGGTGACCGGCGAGTCGACCCACCCTCTCACATTCCAACCCGCGGCAGTGACGCCGGCCGAGGCGGCGGCGAGCGCGGCGTCCAGGCTGGCGCGGTCGGAGGGCGCGGTCGCCGCGCGCAGCTCGAACATCGGCTTGACCAGCCCGAGGAGGATTGCCCCAGGCGCGATGCGCAGACGACCGAGCTGGGCGACGGCGGAACTGAGGCTGAGGTACGAGACATCGATGCTGATCACCTCGACCGTGTCAGGGACCAGCGCGGTGTCGAGCTCGGCCACGTTGACTGCCTCGAGATTGATGACCCGTTCGTCCTGGCGCAGCGAGCCGAGCAGCTGACCGTGGCCGGCATCGACCGCATAGACCCGCCGCGCGCCGGCGTCGAGCAGCACCGTGGTGAAGCCGCCGGCTGCGGCGCCGACGTCGAGCGCAACCCTACCCGACACGGCTACGTCGAATGCCTTCAGCGCGGCGCGCAGTTTGGCCGCACCGCGCAGGACCGTCGCCGGGCGCGCGCTGACGTGCGCTCCGGCGCGCACGCGCGAACGGACGCTGGTCACCGGGACACCGTCGACGAGCACGGCGCCGGCGGCGATGAGCGCAGCCGCGTCATCCCCTGGGAAGGCCTCGCGCACCACATCGAGCAGGAGGCGTCCGGCGCGCGCCATCGTGCCGGTCAGCTGGGACTGCGCTCGGCCACCTCGTGCACCAGGCGTTGCACGAGGTCGGAGACGGTCAGGCTTTCCTGGGCATCGCGGCGCGTCGAGCGTACCGTGACCACGTCGTCGTCGCGTTCGATGTCATTGCGGCCGACCACCACCACGTACGGCACTTTCTGCCTGACTGCATCGCGGATGCGGGCTTGCATGCGCATGCCGGGCTTGTCGTCGACCTCGGCGCGCAGGCCGGCACCTCGCAGCCGCTCCGCCAGAGCTGACACGTAGCCGATCACCTCCGGGGAGTCGTCCTGCACGGGGACAATCTCCACCTGCACGGGCGCGAGCCAGAGTGGGAAGTGACCCGCGTAATGCTCGAGCAATATCCCGAAGAATCGTTCGACGGAGCCGAACAAGGCCCGGTGGATCATGATCGGGCGCACCTGGGTGCCGTCCGGCTCGACATAGGTGAGGTCGAAGCGCTCAGGAAATTGGAAATCGAGCTGAACGGTGGACAGCTGCCAGGTCCGGCCTATCGCGTCGCGCGCCTGGACAGAGATCTTCGGGCCGTAGAACGCACCCCCGCCCTCGTCCATCACCAGGTCGAGGTCCATCGCCATCGCGGCCGAGCGCAGAGTCTCGGTCGCCTCTGCCCATTCCTCGTCGGTGCCCACCGCCTTATCGGGTGGCTTGGTGGACAGCTCCAGGTAAAAGTCGGAGAGCCCGTACTCGCGCAGCAGGTCGAGCACGAACGTGAGGAGGGAACGCAGTTCTTCGGCGAGCCGCGCCTTGGTGCAGAAGATGTGGGCGTCGTCCATGGTCAGGCCGCGCACGCGGGTGAGCCCGTGGATCACGCCGGATTTCTCGTACCGGTACACGGTGCCGAACTCGAAAAGGCGCAGCGGTAGCTCCCGATAGCTGCGCTGGCGGCTGCGGAAGATGAGGATGTGGAAGGGGCAGTTCATCGGCTTGAGGTAGTACTTGGTGCCACCGTCAAGCTCCATTGGGGGGAACATGCTGTCGGCAAACCACTGCAGATGCCCTGAGGTCTGGAACAGGTCCTCTTTGGTGATGTGGGGCGAGTTGACGAACTCGTACCCTGCCTCTTGGTGGCGCTGTCGCGAGTAGTCCTCCATCAGCTTGCGCACCAGGCCGCCCTTGGGATGGAAGACCGGGAGGCCGGAGCCGATCTCCTCGGGGAATGAGAAGAGGTCGAGCTCAGCTCCAAGCCGTCGGTGATCGCGACGCCTGGCCTCCTCGCGCTGGGCGATGAAGGCATCGAGTTGCTCGCGCTCGAAGAAGGCGGTTCCGTACACACGTTGCAGCTGCTCATTGCGCTCGTCGCCGCGCCAGTAGACGCCTGCGACGCGCAGCAGCTTGACCGCACGCAGGTGGCCGGCGTGGGGTACGTGGGGGCCCCGGCAGAGGTCGACGAACTCGCCGGTTCGATACACACCGACGTCCCCCACCTCGCCGCTCATGCGGTCGATGATGTCGACCTTGAACGTCTGGTGCAGGTCGCTGAAGAGCTGACGCGCCTCCTCGCGCGACATCACCTCGCGGTCGAAGGGGAGCCGGCGCTTGGACAGCTCCTTCATCCTGGCCTCGATCCGGGCGAGGTCCTCCTCGACGAAGTGGGCTCCGTCTGGCAGGCGGAAGTTGTAGAAGAACCCCTCGTCGGTGGCGGGGCCGACATCGTACTCAGCGGCCGGAAACAGCTCGACCACCGCGGCCGCCATGAGGTGCGCGGCGCTGTGGCGCAGGATGTCGAGGGTCAGCTCAACCGGTACGTCGAGTGGCGGACCTGCCTCGGCGGAGTCGTCGACGATGTCGTCGGGCATGCCGGCGAATTGTAGAGATGCTGCCGGGTGGGTCGACGCTGATGTGGTGAAGCCCGATCAGCTGCAGAGCCGGGACATGCCCCGGGGAACGTCCTCGCGCCCCTCGGAAAATAGAGCCAGGGCGGCCTCCGGGTTGTTGCCTGCCATGAGGCCGAGGCTGAGCTGCCGTGTCATCGGAAGCACGCGACGTGTCGACCGTTGCGCTGACGTGCGCAGGCGTGCGTGACGCTCAGGGTCGAGTGAGCAGCAGCGCACGCTGCAGTACTTGGCTGTTGCCTTGTTCACCGGCATCGCGCATCCACGTCGCGCGCAGACGCGACGCTGCGGACGCTGGGGGTCGTCCGGATCCATGTTCCCCTCGCCTACCACGGGCGGCAGTGTACGGCGCGGCTCACACGCATTGTCAATGGTCCGACGCGATGTGCATGCACCGGAACCCACAGCACAACCCGCACCCGAGAGCTCATCGGGCTGTGCAAAGTGTGGACAAGTGGTGATACGCGGGTTTGAGCGGAGATCGACGACCTGTGCGCAAGGTGTGCGCAGAATCCGCCGATGAGAACTTCTTAAGGTATGTCGGGACAACTCTGTGTAGGTGACGTGATGGCTTCCGATCGGCGCCCGTCCGCTGGCGATACCCGGCGGAGCGAGTGCACGCGGCTGCCCTTGTCATTGCACCCCGCGTGCACGGTCCGCCGGCCGTGGCGCACCGCCACATCCTCGGACCATATGTCAGAGCAAAGAGTCCACCCGATGCACCTGGCCGCAGGAAACGCCGAGCGCGGCGTGGTGGTCACGAACCGCCTTCTCGTCCGGGCCGTCGAGGAGGCAGTACACCTTGCCCTCGTCGTTGTGATAGAGCTCGACTTGACGAACGCCATACGCATCGACCTTGCCGGCCTTGGTGTCAGCCTTGATACTGGCGAGCGCGTCGGGCGGCAGCTTGAGACTGTCGTGGTAGTCCATGAACTGTGGCATTCTGTTCCTCCGTTTCAGATCGCTGGACGCTCCAGCGACGATACAGCAGCCGTCCAGCCGTTGTGGGCAGAGCAAACCTCGTAGAAAGAGGTGGTGGGCGCATCTGGATTCGAACCAGAGACCTCTGCGATGTCAACGCAGCGCTCGTACCAACTGAGCTATGCGCCCGGGACGCACGACCGGCACCCGGCGCGCGGGAGCCGCTGATGATACCAGCCGGACGAGATCCCCCCGGGAGGCTGTCGCCTCTAAACCCTGGCCTTCCGTGAACGACCAACGCTCTTCTGGGCCGTGCTCAGATCGTCTGCGGTCACCTCAACCCGGAGCACCCCCTCGCACTCATGGCACACGACATGGAAAGCCTCGGGTGTGCGGATGGGCCGGGCCACGGCCTGACGGTGACCGCAGCACTCGCACGTGACGATGGCCCGCATGTTGTCTCTCCACATTGCCCGAAGCGCCCGCTCCGAGGGGAGCGGTGCCGGCCAGCTTTGCACCGGGTGGGGGGACCGAGGGAAATATGACAAAGCCGCGACGACGCCGTTGCATGGCCGCGACGGCAGCCCGCGACCGCGAGGGTCAGTGCGCCGTTTCGGTGACGGCGTCGAGCACCGCAAGCTTCGGCCAGAACGCCAGCCGGGCAACCACGGCGCCAAGCAGGATGATGACGCCAAGTCCGGCCACAACGCTGGCGACACCGACGGCGTCGGCGATGATCCCGGCGACCAGGAGCGGGATAGCCACCGCGGCATTGATGACCGCGAAGATGCTGCCGAAGATCCGTCCCCGACTCTCTTCGTCGGTACGCTCCTGGAGCACGGTGAAGGCTGGGATCAGAAGGGCGCCGAGCGCGCATCCGAACACGCCGCTGAACACCAGCACCACCGGCACCAGGGCGCCCTGCGCGCCGATCTGCCTGAAGAGCGGAGGCGCGACGCCGATCGCGGCCAGCGACGCCCCGCCCACGCAGAGAGCACCGATCAAGGTTGCGGCCTTGGAGATGGCGGTGCTGGAGCGCTGGGCGAGTACCGCGGCCGTGGCGACAAGCCCGAGCGTCGCCGGGATCAAGACCAGGTAGGTGTCCTGGTCTGAGCGGTGGAGCTCGCGCACCATGAACACGGGTCCGAGCGCGAACACGGTGAACACGACCACCAGCGCGATCGCCAGCTGGTAGAGCCCGAGCCGGATCGCAGGGTTGCGTGCGATGAGCCTGATCCCCTCGCGAAGCTCGCTGCGCAGGCTCGGCGGCCGCGCCGTCACCGCACGGACAGCGCGCAGTGAGGTGCCGATACGCCAGATGGCGATGGCGGCAAGCCCGAACAGGGCCGCCGCGATGAAGAACGGGGCGCGCTCCCCCACCAGCCGGATGGCCAGCGTCGCCGCAGGCACCCCGAGAACCAGGGTAAGGATGACGGTCGTCATGAACAGCGACGTGGCGCCCATGATCTGGCGGCGTCGCACCAGGGATGGGATGCTCGCCGCCTCTGCCGGCGCGAACACCTGGCCGACGCCGCTGAAGAGGAAGGTGATGATGATGAGCGGCCAGGCCTGGTGACCGACGACGGGCAGAACCTCGATGAGCGGGATCAGCAATACCAGGCCACCGCGGATGACGTTGGTGGCGATCATCAGGGTGCGCTTGTCGTAGCGATCAGCGATGACCCCCGCGGGTGCGCTGAGAAAGACCGACGGCAGCGTGTAGGCGATCATCAACACCGACTGGATCGAGGCCTTGCTGCTCAGGTCGAAGACGACGATGAGCAGCGTGAACATCAGGAACTTGTCGGCCAAC
>CATPBU010000113.1 GCA_955652455.1 Candidatus Dormiibacterota bacterium | reverse complement strand
CGCGTGACCGAGACCACTCGGGTGCTGGTGGTCGATGACGAGACCAGCATTCGCGATTTCATCTCTCTCGGCCTGCGCCACGAGGGCTTCGAGGTCCAGACCGCTGCCGATGGACGCGCCGGGTTGCGCGCTGTCGACGAGTTCAAGCCGCACCTCGTCGTCGTCGACCTGATGATGCCGCGCATGGACGGCTGGGAAGTCTGCAAGGCCATCGCCGGCGATCGCAGCCGCGGCGTCATCATCCTCAGCGCCCGCGACGAGACCGGCGACCGCATCCAGGGACTGGAGCTCGGCGCCGACGACTACCTGGTCAAACCCTTCGACTTCGGTGAGCTGCTGGCCCGCATCCGCGCCGTGCTGCGCCGCCGCAACCCGGCGCTGTCACGCATCGTTCGCGCGGGAGACCTCACCATCGACACCGCCACCCGCGAGGTCACCGTCGGCGACCGCTCGGTGAGCCTGTCGGCGCGCGAGTTCGACCTGCTCTACTACCTGGCGGTCAACGCCGACCAGGTGCTGCCGCGCCAGCGAATCCTCGACGAGGTCTGGGGATTCAACTTCTTCGGCGACGAGAACAACGTCGAGGTGTACGTGCGCTACCTGCGCCAGAAGCTCGAGGACACCGCCCACGAGCGCATCCAGACGGTGCGCGGCGTGGGCTACCGACTGCGCGGCATCACCACGCCGGCCACGCCTGAGGGCTGAGCCACGAACCGCCCCAGTGGGCGTCTCGCCTTCCTGCGCGGTGTGCGCTGGCGCCTGACGCTCACCTACGTCGCGCTGCTGGCAGTCCTGCTCGCCGGTTTCGGGCTGTACCAGTACGTCTCGCTGCGCCAGAGCCTCATCGCCGCGCGCGTCGCCTCCCTGCAGAGCGACATCACCATCGCGCGTGCCCAGATCGCACGCTCGGCCGCGCCCGCGGCGCGTGGCGCTCGCGTGCTCTGCTCCACCGACGCAGGCGTCGACCTGGTCAGCCGCGTCGTCGCCAACTCCATTGCAACCGTGTCGGGCCACACCGTGGCGGTCATCGTCTACGACCGCAACCTGCAGGTGGATGCGCAGGCGCCGACCGGCAACGACCTACCTCACCTCGACCCAGCCGGTCTGCAGAGGGCGAACGGTGGCACACGCAGTGACCCGGAGGTGGTGGCCGGGGCTGGGGGCAATGACCAGCTGGTGGTTGGCTTCCCGGTGCGCAAAGGCGTCTCCGGCGGCAGCGTCTGCGGCATAGCCCAACTGTCCACCTCGATGGCCCCGCTCGAAACCGTGCTCAACGGCGAGCTCACCCTTCTCGCCGCCGGGAGCGCGCTCGCCCTGCTGGTGGCCCTGCTCGTCGGCCTGCTGCTCACCGGCCGTGCGCTGCGTCCGCTGCACCGCCTCACCGCCACCTCGCGGCGGCTCGCCGCCGGCGACCTCCGCGCCCGCAGCGGTGTGGAGGATCGCGACGACGAGGTCGGCGAGCTCGCCCGGTCGTTCGACGACATGGCGGCACGCATCGAGTTCTCCTTCGCCGCGCAGCAGGAGTCCGAGGGGCGCACCCGACGGTTCATCGCCGACGCGTCGCATGAGTTGCGCACGCCATTGACGGCGCTGAAGGGCTACATCGACGTCATCCGCCGCGGTGCCACCCCCGACCCGGCGGCGCTCGACGCGGCTCTCGAGGCGATGGGGCGCGAAGCCGAGCGGATGCGCGTCCTTGTCCTCGACCTGCTCACCCTGGCGCGGCTCGATGCGGCAGGTCCAACGCACCCCGAGACGCTCGACCTCAGTGAGCTCGTCGGCCACATCCTCGACGAAGGCGTACCCGGCATGCCGGCCCAGGTCGACCGCGAGCTCGGTGCCGGAGTTCTGGCCAGCACCGACCGCAACGCGGCAGCGACGATCACCCGCAACCTGCTGGTCAACGCGTGCAAGTACGCTCCCGGTGCCGCTCAGGCGTGGCGCACCTGGACCACCGATCAGCACGCGTACCTGGCAGTTCACGACGAGGGCCCGGGCATCTCGGCCATCGACCTGCCGCACATTTTCGAGCGCTTCTATCGCGGCGAGAAGACGCGAGCCCGCGAGGAGGGGGGCAGCGGTCTCGGCCTCTCCATCGTGCAGGAGCTGGCGCGCACCTACGGGGGCGACGTCAGCATCGACAGCAGCGAGGGGCGGGGCACCACCGTCACGGTGTGGTTTCCGTTGCCTCCACCGCCACCACCGCCGCCCGCGCCTACAGGTTGAACGGCGACTGGAAGCTGTACTGGTTGAGCAGCGTGATCTCGTTGCTGATCAGCAGGAGACCGAAGCCCAGCAGGAGGATCCCGGCGACCATGGTGATCATCCCCATGCGCCGGTTGACTGCGCGGATCACGTTCTGCATGCGGTCGGCGAGCACCGCTACCAGCAGGAACGGCACCGCCAGCCCGGCACAGTAGATGAGCATGAACGGCAGGCCGCCGAAGTCGCCGCTCACCGCCAACTGGAGGATGGCACCGAGCTGTGCGCCGATGCACGGCGTCCAACCGAGGGCGAACGTAATGCCGAGTAGGAACGCACCCGCCGTACCGCTCAGCGGCGTCGAACGGAAACGGAGGTCGCGCATCAGCAGCGGGATGCGGATCACACCCATGGTCTGCAGCGCCAGCAGGATGATGACCGCGCCGGCGATGCGGTTGACCGCCAGCTGGTGATGGAGCAGGAAGGTCACCTCGAGCGCCTGGAGGACGTAGAAGAGCGCGATGAACACCGCGCAGAAGCCGGCGACGAAGGCGATCCCGTTGCCAAGGATCGGGGCTCGTTGCGTCGGCAGGCGCAGGT
>CATPBU010000112.1 GCA_955652455.1 Candidatus Dormiibacterota bacterium | reverse complement strand
GTCCCACGGCGCTGCGACGATTTCAAGCTCGGGGGCAATCACGTACACACCCGTGCACAACTTCGGCGGCACCGACGCCTTCACCTACCGGGCGACAGATGTCAGCGGGCAGCTGTCCAACCCGGGGTCCGTGACGATCACAGTCACCAAGCCAGCTGGTCCGACGATTGCGGACGTGAGCGCGACCACAACGGTGAACATCGCTGCCACGCTCAGCCCCGCCGCTCCCTCTGGCTCGGGACCCTTCATGTGGGCGCTGGCGATTGCTCCCCCATCAGGGACGGTGACCATCGATCCTGCCACTGGAGCAATGGTTTTCACGCCCGCCCCCGGCGCGTCGGGCATCGTGACCTACACATTCATCGCCACTGACCAGTACGGCACCGCCAGTGCGGCGGCAAGAGCAACGGTGCGCATCATCCCGGTGGCGTGGTCGATCTCGACGACGGCGCCGGCGAACTCTGGCCCTGTGGTGGTCGCGCTTCCGATACCCTCTGGCACCGGTCCATTCACCTGCGCTCTGGTGAGCAGTTCTCGCCCGCTGGCTTCTGCGGCTGCAGTGACCGTCAACGCCACCACGTGCATCTTGACCTTCACGCCGGTTGCTGGGTTCTCCGGGACCGTCGATGTCCAGTACACGGCCACCGACGCAGCCGGGTCGGCGTCCGCGCCCGCGGTCGCTCTCCTCAATGTGTTGGCCGCCGCGACCACCTCGAACACCAAGACGACCCCCAACGCACCGCAGGCGCCCGACACGGGGGTTCATCTGTGGAGGCAGGTTCTGCTCGGTGGATATCTGGTCATCCTCGGACTCCTGCTGTTGATCCTGGGCGTCGGGACGCGGAGGCGTCGGGGAGAGCGCGGGTAGTCCTCTTGAAAATCGTCCGACGCGTTGTCGACGGCGGTTGTCGAGGTCTTGAGACTGTGAAGAGCGCACGTGTACGCGGCGGTGACAACGCAGCGCTGCTGGCGGGCATCAGCGCACCACAGCAACCGTGACGAATGCCCCGGACGACTCGTGATCCGGATCCGATGCTCATCGATCGGCGCGGTCGATTCGAAGCATCGGGCCCAGCCTATCGACGCGACCGCGGATGACGGCCCGCGGCGGCACTGGTTATCATGAGGGTGTCGCGCTGTGCGTCCCTCGTCGTCCACGTCCCTGTCAACGTCGCCCCCGGACCGGAGTCACTCATCGCAATCAACGACGATCCAGAGAACCACGTCACTGCGTACGCGATGACGGTTCTGCTGCCCGAGGTGGAGGACGCGCAGCGCCTCGCCGCGGCGCTCGACGACGTGCGCCGGCCTGACGGTCCACTGGCCGTGATCGCCGTCCCACCAGTCCGCGGGCTGGCGTTCTTCGCGGACGCCGACCGCCAGGCCAAGATCGACCGCTGGTGGGCGCACGCCATCCCCGAGCACGCCGTCCCGGTCCACCTCCTCCTGCACGAGCCCGGCGTCGCCGAGTGGCTGCCCGGGCTCGACGGCAGGTTCGTGGTTGGCGTCGCCACGCTCGAGGACGCCCAGCTGTACTCCGGGCTGCGCAATGTCACGGTCGCCGGTGGGGACGGCCTGCTCGACATCGCGCTTGCGGCTGTTGAGCTGCTGGCGTTCGAATCGGTCTTCCGGGAGGACGCCCCACCGCGTCTCGAGAAGCGCTTGCGACATCTCCCCGTCGATGGAGCGTCGCGCTTCCGCAGGGCACGGCTGCGTCCCGCCGACGAGGTCTTCACAGGGGCAGCGCCGCCGCCGGCCACCGGGCACCACCCCATCCCCAACCTGCCGCCTCCCGAGGGTGCCTCGGTTCTCAGCGAGGACGCCCGGCGGGAGGAGCTGGTCCGCGCACTGGCCGAGACGCTGCGCCGGCTGCAGAGGATCCGCAGCATCACCTGAGACAATGGGGCGGTGAGCAGCGAGTCATCTCAGCGCACCCTTCGCGGCGCTATCTTCGACCTCGGTGGTGTGATGACCGAGCCGCTAGGAGTCCACCGCGCGTCGATCGACGATCCCGTTCAGCTCGACCTGCTGCGCTTCTTCCTGAACGAGTTCAAGGATGTCTACCACCTGCCGACCGGGGCCCATGATCTCCATCTCCTGGAGACGGGCGCGATCTCGGACGACGAGTTCTTCGACCGAATGACGGCACGATACGTTGCCGACGGCGGTCACGCCTCGGTGGACGCACGCATTGCCCAGAAGGTGGTTTTCGGGCGCGGACTGGCGGCCTGTGGCGCGATGATCGACGCGGTGCGCCAGGTCAAGGGCGCCGGCTACCGAACCGCGCTGCTGACCAACATCTCGCGCAGTGGTGAGGCACTGTGGCGCTCGCTGCTCCCCGTCGACGAGCTGTTCGATGTTGTCGTGGACTCCTCGCAGGTTGGAATGCGCAAACCCGACCCGGCGATCTTCCTGCTGACCTGTGAGCGGCTTGGGTTGATCCCCGAGCAGTGCTTGTTCGTCGACGACCTGCGCTGCAACGTCGACGCCGCGGCCGACCTGGGGATGACTACGCTGCAATGCAAGGACCCTGTGGTCGTCGCCGACGAGGTTGTCAAGATACTGCTGGGACGGCCGGCCGCGGCGGAACCGGAGCCGAGCGAGCGCGCCGGGTGGTGAGCCGATCGCCGGTCACCGTGGTCGACCTGTCGGGAGCAGCACCAGCCGGGATCGAGGTGGCCGTCGCCACCCACATCGGACCGGTGCGCAAGGAGAACCAGGACACCTTTGCCGCGACCCCGATCGCCGCCGGCGCCGGCGTCGGCATCCTCGTTGCCGACGGCATGGGCGGCCTGCCCGGGGGCGCGGAAGCGGCAGCCGCGGCCTCGGCTGCGGCCGTCGCCGCTCTTGTTGCCGGGAGCGGTGAGAATCTCGGAGCCGACGTTGCCGTGCATGAT
>CATPBU010000111.1 GCA_955652455.1 Candidatus Dormiibacterota bacterium | reverse complement strand
GTTTCCGAGGTTCAGCTGTACAAGTCGATTGACAATGGGCACACCTGGACACCGGGCCGACAGTCAGGCCTGGTCGCCTCGAACTTCAACTACTCCACGCGGACCATTGATTCCACGATCTTCCACGACAACAACCAGGTCGCCGTCGACAACAACCCGACGAGCCCCCACTACGGCCGGGTGTACGTGACCCACGTCAAGTTCCACACGCCGTCACCCGCGACAAGCTCGTTCAGCGACTACTGCCCGGTGCAGCTTGACTACACGGACGCCGTACCGACGTCCAACCCCCGTCTGACTGTCTTCCACCATACCAACGTCGTCCCCGACAACCCCAGCGGTGGCGGTTTGGGTGCTTCCGGCAACCAATGGGCGCGTCCGCAGGTCGAGAGCAACGGCACGCTGGATATCGCCTACGCGCTCGAGGACTGCAACAGCGGTCTGGATACGCATTTCAATATGCAGAAGTCTGCGGACGGCGGCGCGACGTTCCTGGCGACTCCGGTGCAGATCGACCACACGGGTGACTACGCGGACAACCCGGACGCGGGTGACGTTCTCGCACCGACCAAGTTCAGGGCGCCGGATTCCACGGGCTTCTGGTTCAACGCCGCAACAGGCAAGCTTGGCTTCGATTACCAGAACAACCGTGACCGGACGGCCTCAGGCGCCAACATCTCGTTCGAGCAGTCCTCCGACGGTGGTCTGACGTGGTCGCCGATGCGCTACATCAGCGTGACCTCCGGTGGACAACCCGCACCGCACGACCAGTTCTTCCCATCGCTGACGTCGCTCGCTGATGGCAGGTGGGTCGCCATCTGGTACGACCGCAGGAACGATCCCTCGAACACCAACATCGAGACGTTCCAATCCATCTCAAAGGACGGGGTCCACTGGCCGAACAAGGACATCAGCACGACCTCGTGGAACCCCAATAACAGCTTCTTCGCGAGTGGTGCGTTCATCGGGGACTACATCGGCGTCAACGCATCGACCACCCACATCTACCCGACGTGGGCCGACGGACGCACCACCCAGATCGCAACCACACATATTGGGAATACCGACATCTTCACCAACGTCGAGGGTGTGAAGTAGCCGGCTGCCGCTGACGAGGGGCACTTGGGCGACGGATCGCCCATTTGCCCCTCCACGCGGCTGGAATTCTCTGGCGAGCCCTGATCCTGGTGGAGGCCCTGTCGCCCTACGCTCGCGCGGTTCGGTCGGTATGGCGCGTTCACGGTCAGCTGGGAAACGGTGCCGCGTGCAGGCGACACCTACAGCCCGATAGGATGGAGCCATGGCAGGCGGAGCCATGACTGTGACCGCGCCAATGGCCGGTGTTCGGGGCACGCTGGTGGAGCTCCCCAACAAGCGCTGGCTGTACAGGAGCAGGCGCGTCGTGGACGGCCGGAAGGTCACCGTCGGCTTCACGGGCAGCACACAGTGGGAAGCGGTGCGAGCCTTCGACCTCGCGGTGCTGACCGGCCGCGCGGGCATCTTCAGCCCAGCTTGGCTGCGCAACACCAGTGCCCGGTTCCTCCCCCGAAGTCTGGCCAAGGATCGCGCACACGGTGCTGGGCGGTCCTAGAGAGACGCCAACGGCCCGGCTGATCGGGGACTGGGACCGCTGACTTCGGGCTGTCTCATTTCGACTGCGTCAACCAACTCCTCCGTCAGACCGTTTACGGTTCACTTGGTACGCCGCCGTACCCCGTACCATCACATTGGCGAGTTCCATTCCCCTCCCACGAAGGTTTCCATGCGCAGACGGCTGTTCCTGACTCTCTCCAGCGTGATCGCGGTCATCGCCGCGGTCATGGTCGCGAGCCCGATGTCGGCTGCGGCCGCCAGCGCGGGTGCGCCGCCGGGCGGTTCATCGGGCCACGACATCTCCTGGCCACAGTGTGGTTCCGCGTTCCCGGGCGACGGTGCCTTCGGCATCGTCGGCGTGACCAACGGGCGGGCGTGGTCGGCCAACGCCTGCCTGGCGTCGGAGTACCAGTGGGCGGCGGGCTATCCGCGTACCCCTGATCTCTACATGAACACCGCCAACCCCGCGCCACACAGCAGCTTCTACTGGCCGGCCTCCGGCGCCCAGGACCCGGCGCTCTGCCAGGACTCCACTGCCACCACCGACCCGGGGTGCGCCTACGACTATGGCTGGCACACCGCGGCGAACGCGCTGGCCACCTCGAAGTCCGCGCTGGGGAACCTCGCGCAGGGAGTCTGGTGGCTCGACGTCGAAACCGGCAACACCTGGAACGGCGACGCGTCGTCGAACGCCGCCGACCTGCAGGGCAGCATTGACTATCTACTCGCCCAGCACGTCGCCGGGGTCGGCGTCTACTCGACCGGCTACCAGTGGGGTGTCATCACCGGTGGCTATTCGACCAGCAACGCGTCCACGTACGCAGCTGCCTGGCGCCCGGAGTTCACCTCGCCGAACGGCATCTCGGCTGCGCCGTCGTGGGTTGCCGGCGCGTCCGGTCCGTCGGACGCCCCCAGCTACTGCAGCAGCTCGTTCCTCGGAACCACCACGTGGCTGGTGCAGTACATCGCCGGGGCCACCGACGTGGACTACGCATGCGCGACACCACCGCCTCCGCCCGCCGATTACTCGATCACGGTGCCGAGCTCGATCACCGCACCACCCGGGGCGACGGTGACCACATCGGTCACGGTGACATCGACTGGCAACTGGAGCGGCACCGTCGCGCTGTCGGTGCGCGCCCCATCCCGGGTCACCGCCACATTGTCGACCTCCTCCCTCACCGTCAGCCCCAACTCAACCAACGGAGTGACGCTGACACTGCGCAGTGGGACGAGCGGCAGGTACACCGTCACGGTGACGGCGCGGCCCGGCACTGGGAGCACGACTTCGGTGACACACAGCGCCAGCCTGTCCTTCTTCGTCTACCGGAGGTCGCAGACCGACTAGGTGGTCGCTCGACCGTCGAATTGGCGCGGCGCCGCGCCGCAACCTTTTGGTCAGACCGCCCGTTTCGAGTATGGGAGCGGACGCACCCCGCCGTGCGCCCGCCCCCACCAGGGGTAGGGTCTGGGGGTAGGTCTGCGGCTTGAGCGGGTCAACAGCCGCAAGCGCACCCTAGCAGACGGCGACACGCTCGCGTGCGCCCGCGTACGTGCTTGTGACTGCCAGCGACCCGGGCGTCACCGCAGCGCGTACACCTCTCGGCTACCGTCACCCCGATGCGCATCGGCAAACCTGGTCCGTTCCTCACCCTGGCTGAAGTCTCTCGGCAGACCGGGCTGGAGCCGTCATGGCTGCGACGCCTCTGCCAGCGTGGGGACCTGCCCGCCACCAAGGCGGGGAGAGACTGGATCGTCAGGCAAGCGGACCTGGCAGCTTTTCAGCAACGACAGAGCGGACGGAAGGGTCGGTAGAGCGCTCGGCCTGCTGCGACCAGCGGTGGAGGGCCCGGTGCTCAGGTGTACCAGTCGCGTCGGGTGAGAGGCAGGTTCGACGCTCCGTGGGGGTCCGGTCGCACAGCGAGGGTCTGGTGGAGGGCGAGCGTTCCGAGACGGAATGAGACCACAGCCCCACTCAGGTACAGACGCCACACCAAGGCACGCGCGGGACCCGCGATCCGTACCGCCTCGTCCCAGCCGGCATCGAGACGGCGGGACCAGTGCCGCAGCGTCATCTCGTAATGCTCGCGGAGAGACTCCACGTCGCGCACCTCGAGGCCGGCGCGCTCGTACTCGCGAATCATCAAGCCGATATCCTCAATCTCCCCGTCCGGAAAGACGAAGGCGTCGTTGAAGGAGGCACGATTCCAGACCATGGTCGGGCGCTGCGTGACGCCATGGATGAGCGCGCGACCACCGGGACGCAGGGCCTTGTACACCGCTTCCGAGTAGACGCCCAGCTTCTTCCGGCCGACGTGCTCGACCATGCCGATTGACGCCACCGCGTCGTACACGCCGTTGTCGTCGCGGTAGTCCCCGAGCCGAACCTCCACGCGGTCCTCGAGACCGCGCTCGCGAATCCGCCGGCGCGCTTCGTCGACCTGCGCGCGGCTCAGGGTGATGCCAACCGCATGCACCCCGTGCTCCTCAGCGGCGTGGATCAGCAAGCTTCCCCAGCCGCATCCGATGTCGAGAAGCGTTTCGCCGGGGCGCAGCCGCAGCTTCCGGCACACGTGCTCGAGCTTGCCCACCTGGGCGGCACCAAGATCCGCGTCCGGCCGCTCAAAGTACGCGCACGAATAGGTGAGGGAGCGATCAAGGAACAGCGCATAGAACTCGCCGGGCAGGTCGTAGTGGTGGCGGATCGCCTCGGCGTCCCGCTCGCGGCTGTGCCGCATGCCCCGAAGGCGGGCCTCGGCTCCAAGGGCCGGCGCTCGGCGTGGACGACCACCGAGTGCCAGCAGGGCAGCTGCAACAGCCGGCCAGGCGAGGAAGAGTTGCGACACCGGAGCCGCCGCCAGGGGTTCCAGGAATGGCTCGAGCGGCTCAACGGTGATGAGGCCCTCGACATAGGCTCGGCCGAAGGCCTTCTCGGGGACGCCGCCGATGAGGCGGTCGATCGCCGCCCTGGAACGGAGAGTGAACGTGAAGCACGGGACATCCGGTCCGGTGTTGCGCCCGTCCCAGAGCACCAGCGACCAGTCGTCACGGCCCAGCGCCCGTGACATGGCACGGTGCAGCTTGACGGCGCCGGGATCAGGCCTTCGCGGCAGGGGTAGCCGCCGTTCAGGCCGTCCCTCCCGGTAGGACGCGGCGGTCCTGTCTGCGACCGGTTGTACCGTCATTCCCGAATTCTATCGACGGGCCCGCTCACGCCATGAACGGCGTGACCGGGGTGCCCGCATTCGACGCAGCTCCAGGGTCCTCTGCCCCGACCGGGCGCAACGCGCAGACGGCCGCCCCGTCGAGGGAGATCGCAGCGAGAATCCAGAGGGCCAGGTGCATGTTGCTGATGAACGGCTCCAACTGCTGCGATGACAGCCCGCTGGTGACGCCGGAGAAGATGGCAAACAGCACCGGCTTGGGGACGGCGGCCGTGATCACCGCCAGCACGAAGGCGATCGAGATGACCGCTCCTGAGTTGGTGATCAGGGTGCGCGCACCAGCCGCCACACCGCGGCGCTGCGGCGAGACCGCCCCCATCATGGCCGCGGTGTTGGGCGAGTTGAACATCCCCGACCCCACGCCCACCACGAGCAGCCACAGCGCCGCCTGCCAGTACGGGGAGGTCACCTCGAGCGTGGTCATCAGCGCCAATCCCACCGCCGACAGGAGCATGCCGGCCGTGGCCAGACCACGAGACCCGTGACGGTCCGCAAGGACGCCCGCGATGGGAGAGGCGACGAGCATCCCCAGCGCCAGGGGAGTCAGCTTGAGACCGGCCACGATGGCGCTGTCTCCCTCTGGCCCCTGGAAATAGAAGACGAAGACGAACATGAGCGCAAGGCGCGAGAGGCCGTTCAGGAACGCGGCGCCGCACGCCGCCGAGAACAGGCGACTGCGAAACATGGAGAGATCGAGCATCGGTGCTCTCTGATGCGCCTCGATCCACACGAAGACGGGGAGCAGAATGGCAGCCGCGACGAACCCGGCGATGACCAGTAGGTCGTTCCACCCGGAGAGCCCACCGCGCGAGATGGCGTACACGAAACCGGTCAGGCCCACGAGAAACGTCAGTGAACCAACCAAGTCCAGTCCTCGTTCGGTGTCGCGGCGGCCCATCTCGTGCAGCACCAGCGCTGCCCACACCGCTCCCGCCACAGTCAGAGGGACGTTGAACCAGAACACCCACTGCCAGGAGATGGCCACGAGCGCTCCGCCCAGCACCGGTCCGAGCACCAGACCAACCGCGGCGATCATGGTGTTGGTGCCCATCGCCACCCCCAGCTGACGGCTCGGAAAAGCATCCGTCACGATCGCCGGGGCGTTGGCAAACAACAGCGCGCCGCCGACTCCCTGGATCAGGCGCCAGACGATCAGCTCGGTGGCGGACCCGGAGAAGCCGGCGCCAACGGACGCCACACCGAAAAGGGCGAAGCCGGCGATGTAGGCGCGCTTACGGCCGAAGAGATCGGACAGTCGCCCCGCGCTGAGCACCAGCACCGTCGAGGCGATCATGTACGACAGGATCACCCAGACGAGCTCGAGGAGACTCGTGTGCAGGCTGCGTTCGAGCGCGGGCAGCGCGATGATCAGCGTGCCGGAGTTGATGGTGGCGATGAGCATGCCCAGGCCGGTGCACGAGAGCGCCCACCACTTGTAGTTGTCGTGGCCGGCGTGCACGCCGATGCGCTTTGCTGGACGCAGATCCCGCACCGTCACGGATCCGATTATCCGGCACTCGAGACCGTGAGCCTCGACGCACGGACCGATGACGGCCGAACTGCCTAGGTGCCGAGCCCGCTGCTCACGTTGGAGAACGCGTTGTTGACCTGCTGGCCCACCACGGTGAGGATGACGATCACCACCACGGCGATGAGCACCAGGATGAGTGCGTATTCAGCCATCCCCTGGCCGCGCTGGTCGTCCTCGCCGGCCAGCCGAAGAAGCGCGTCGCGCACCCGTGTGACCATCCGTTCCATCTCTCGATCGGCCTCCATCCGCTAGCGGCCTGGTGAGGCCTGGGACAACGTTAGGGAGCCGATTGACCCAGGGGTGTTGTGGCCAGGGAAAAGAAGCGGCACGATCGGGTGACGCATCGGTTGCTTTCCGGACGAGTACACGCTGCCAACCAACGAATGAGACGGTCCGGCCGCCGAGAACACCTCGTCCAACGATGTGCAGCAGGAGCACATCCATGGCGCGTGAGGGCTTCATCCACGTCCCCGGTGGTGATGTGTTCTACCGATCGGTCGGTGAGGGAGGCATCCCGCTCCTCTGCCTTCACGGCGGCCCGGGTTTCACCTCCCACTACCTGGAGGCGCTCGAGGACCTCGCTGACCGCCGCGAGGTGATCTTCTACGACCAGCTCGGCTGTGGCCGCTCCGAGCGCCCCGGGAACGTGTCGCTCTGGACCGTTGAGCGGTTCGTCGAGGAGCTGGTCACCGTCCGCGACGCACTGTACCTGACCGACGTGCATCTTCTGGGCAGCTCGTGGGGCGGCATGCTGGCCATGCAGTACGTGCTCGATCGCCGCCCGGCGCTGCGGAGCCTGGTGCTCGCGGGCAGCCCGGCGAGCATGCCGCGTTGGAGTGCGGAGTGCGCAGACCTGTTGAGCAGGCAGCCGGCCGCCGAGCAGGAGACGATCAGACGCCATGAGGCGAGCGGCATGACCGACTGCCCGGAATACGCCGCCGCGATCCTCGGCTTCTACCGCGAGCACGTCTGCCGGATGAACCCGTGGCCCGAGGGCCTGGAGCGGTCATTTGCGCAAGCAGGTCTCGACGTGTATCACCACATGAACGGTCCCAGCGAGTTCACGGTCACCGGGACCCTCGCGCGCTGGGATGTCACCCCGCGACTCGGCGAGATCGACGTGCCCACCCTGCTCATCGGCGGCGAGCACGATGAATGCCGCCCCGAACATCTGGCGGACATGCACGCGCGCATCAGCGGGTCACGGCACGAGATCGTGCCGGATGCCTCGCACCTGTGCTTCGCCGAGAAGCGCGAGCACTTCATGGCGGTGGTCAACGACTTCCTGGCAGGTGTCGAAGGCTAGGTCGCTCCGGCAAAGCTCTCAGCCGGGTTCAGGACCGTCGACGTTCACTGTCGGCACACCATGGCCGGCACGCACCACGACCAGTGTGGCCACACGCTCAGTTGGGTTGCCCTCGCGATGGATGGCGCCGCGGGGCACATGGATGAACTCACCCGCCTGCGCCTCGATGACGCTGGCGCCGCCAGGACCGTACTCCATGCGGAGCGCGCCACTCGACACGTAGATCGACGACTCGTAGCCACCGTGATGGTGCCAGCCGGACACCATGCCTGGCTGTGTGTGCGCGAGGCCTGCCCACAGACCGTCCGCGGCGATCGCCTGCTCACGGCGCATCCCGGGAGTGGGATCGGACTCGACGAGGTCTTCAGCCCGTACCAGGCGTATCTCACCCATGACGGGCAGGATAGCGCTCACAGCCGGCCCCTCAATCACGACGCGCGACGCCTTCGGCATGAGCGAGGGCGTTTGCCGCTACTGCCGCGCTGACGTCGGCGAGGGGCGTCACCCGGGCCGGCTGTCGGCGACGTGATCGATAAGCCAGGCGGTGGCGTTCTCGAGATGCTGGCGGATCGCGGCCTCGGCCGTCGCGGGGCGGCCACTCTCGATAGCGCGAAGCAGCTCCTCGTGCTCGTCCGCCAGCTGCGCGACGGTGGCGTATCCGTGCACCAGCTGAGCCAGGCAGAGGCGTAGCTCCACCTCGAGGTCCCGATGCGCTCGCGCCAAGCGCGAATTTCCCGCAGCAACAACGATGGCGCGGTGGAACGCGAGGTCGGCTTCGACCACCGGACGCCGCTGAGAACGCGCGCCGAGCTTGCGGTGTTTGATCAGCGCCTCGCGGGCAGCCTGGGGCACGACGCGGCGCGCCGCCAGCACGCGCGAAGCCTGCACCTCGAGAGCGGTGCGCAACCCGTAGATCTCGGCAAGGTCGCTCCGGGTGAGGACGCGCACAAAGACTCCGCGATTGCGCTCCTTCTCCAGCAGCCCGCAGCGCGTGAGACCGTCGAACGCTGCCCTCAGCGTGTTCCGGCCAACGTGATATTCCTGGGCGAGCTCGATCTCGCGCAGGTGCTCACCCGGGCGAAAGTGGCCCTCGAGGATCCGCCTCTCCAAGGCGTCTTCGAGGGCCTCCACGGTCGACACCGTCTCCAGCTGTTGCACGGATCTTAATCCTGTCACGGGTTTGGGGCATGTCGGATTGTGCTACAATCATGCCATGAATACTACACCCTGGTCGCCGTTGTGACCGTCAAAACCACTCGCCAGAACGCGGTGGCGTTGCGGAGCAGGAAGAACATTGTCCTGATCGCGCACGACCATCGAAAGGAGGACCTGCTCGAGTGGGCGCGATTCAACCGGGCCACCCTCGCTCAACACGATCTGCATGCCACCGGAACCACGGGGGGCCTGCTCGCTGAGGCGCTGGGACTGACAGTCCACCAATACCTCAGCGGGCCGTTGGGCGGCGATCAGCAGGTCGGTGCGGCGATCGCCGAGAATCGGATCGACCTGGTCATCTTCTTCTGGGATCCCCTCGAACCGCACCCGCACGACGTCGACGTCAAGGCGCTTCTCCGGATCGCCGTGGTGTGCAACGTACCCATCGCATGCAACCGCTCGACGGCGGACTTTGTGCTGTCGAGTCCCCTGATGAGTGAGCCGCTACGCCGCACATGGGCGGCTGCGTAACGCTTGACTGACGGTCGGGCCAAGCGTAGCGTGGCCGCGTTGCGATGCCAGACGAGATAGGAGGTTGGCCATGGCGAAGGTGCTCATCCTGGCGGGCGATGCCGCCGAGTCTCTCGAGGTGATGTATCCCTACCAGCGTCTGCTGGAGGAGGGCTACGAGGTCGATATGGCCGCACCGACCAAGAAGAAGCTGCAGTTCGTGGTCCACGACTTCGTCGACGGCTACGACACGTACACAGAGAAGCCTGGTTACACCTGGCCGGCTGACATCGCGTTCAGGGATGTGAATCCCGCCGACTATGTTGCGCTGGTCATCCCCGGTGGCCGCGCCCCCGAGTACATCCGCAACGACACCGACGTGCAGCGCATCATCAAGCACTTCTTCGGCGAGCAGAAGCCTGTCGCGCAGATCTGTCACGCGCCGTTGGCCCTTGCCGCCAGCGGTGTGCTCGGCGGCCGCCGGTCCGCCGCCTACCCAGCGCTCGCTCCGGACGTGCGTGCCGCCGGTGCCGACTTCGTCGACAGCGAAGCGGTGGTCGACGGCAACATGGTCTCAGCGCGGGCATGGCCGGATCATCCGGCTTGGATGCGCGCCTTCATGACACTGCTCCGCCAGCACGCCCCGGTCGAGCCGAGCAGGCAGGCGGTCGGAGTCTGACCATCCAGCAACAGCGAGCGCGCGGCGGCGCGCGGCGTCTTGGCGGCACCGGCGGTGGCTGTGGCGATTTGGGACTGTTGGCCCTCGATCTGCATGACCTTCGGCTCTGGGCTGGGTTCTCCCTGTTCGAGACACTGCGGTGGAAAGGACTCATGTAGAAAGCCCTCGCAACGGAGGTGCGGCTAATGCCCACGACGCTCGACCGACCGACCTCGACAATGATTCCGCAGACCATCGTGCTGAATGGCGCCTCTGCACGGCCCGCGCCGAGCTCGCCGCGCCCGGATCAGACGTCGGTGCCCACACCGACCAGGCACCGTGTCGCCCGCCTCGGCCTCCTCGGCGTGCGGCTGGCCATCGGCTTTGAGTTCCTCTGGGCCTTCTTCGACAAGACCTTCGGGCTCGGCTACAGCACCCCGGCAGCCCACGCGTGGGTCAACGGGGGTTCGCCCACCAACGGCTTTCTGTCCGGCGTCAGTGCTGGACCACTTCAGGGAGTGTTCAATGCGATCGCCGGCGCGCCGGTGGTTGACTGGCTCTTCATGCTCGGCCTCCTCGGCGTGGGTGTGGCCCTCATTCTCGGCGTGGCCCTGCGCCCCGCTGCCATCGCCGGCGCAACCATGCTGCTGATGATGTACGCGGCGAGCTGGCCGTTCGCGACCACCGCTGCCGGTCAGCCAACCGGCTCGACCAATCCGTTCATCGACGACCACATCGTCAGCACCATTGCGCTGATCGTGGTTGGCAGCCTCGCTGCCTGGAGCATCGGCCCGATCAGCCGGCGCTGGTCCGCACTGGGCTTCGTCCGGTCGCACTCCCTGCTCCGGTAGAGACAGCACCAGCGTCTTCGATCCAGGTCGCATGGCGCGGCCTGGATCTCGGCGCGCCCGGGCCATGGCTTGAGCTTTCTCCCGATCTCTGACTAGAGTCAGAGAATGGACCTAGCGATGGTCTCGCAGGTGCGTCGCTTCAATCGGATCGTGACCCGGCGGCTGGGGGTGCTCAACGATCGATTTCTCGCCCGGGATCACTCGCTCGGGGAGTCGCGGGTGCTGTGGGAGATCGGGGCGGACGGGTGTGACGTGCGTTCCCTGCGCAATCAGCTTGGCCTCGATTCCGGGTATGTCAGCCGCCTGCTTCGGTCGCTGGAAGCCGACGGGATGGTCGCGGTCGGCGCGAAAGGATCCGACAGACGGGTTCGGACCGCGCGGCTGACCGCGGCGGGATCGGCTGAACGAGCCGTGCTCGACCGGCGCAGCGACGATCTCGCCGAATCGGTGCTGGCGCCCCTCAACCCGAGCCAGCGGGCTCGCCTGGTGGCGGCGATGGCGGACGTCGAGCGGTTGATGACGGCGGGGATGGTCGAGGTGGCTCCGATCGACCCGGCAGAGCCGCAGGCGCAACGCTGTGTCAACGCCTACTTCGCGGAGCTGAACACCCGGTTCGCAACCGGCTTCGATCCGACGCAGAGCATCCCCGCCGACGAGCACGAGCT
Organism: Candidatus Dormiibacterota bacterium; assembly: GCA_955652455.1. The sequence goes on along the minus strand of CATPBU010000111.1, from coordinate 403 downwards.
TCGGCCTCCGGCCGGCGTCCTGTTACTCGCCTCGCTGCAGGGTAACCCGATCGGTTGCGGAGCGATCAAGTTCCACGACAACGCGCCCGCTGAGATCAAGCGCATGTGGGTTGCGCACTCCGCGCGCGGGCTCGGCATCGGTCGCCGCCTGCTGACTGAGCTCGAGGCCCATGCCGCCGACCGCGGCGCCCGAACTGTGCGGCTCGAGACGAACGAGCTGCTCACCGAGGCGATCAGCCTGTACCGCTCCGCCGGTTACGTCGAGGTGGCGCCGTTCAACGACGAACCGTACGCGCACCACTGGTTCGAGAAGCAGAGTCTGCCTTAGGAGCGAACCTCGGGCGGCAGGTCGAATGACCCGTGGGACTCGGGTCATATGCCGCTGGCGCATGGCTTGGCGGTG
>CATPBU010000110.1 GCA_955652455.1 Candidatus Dormiibacterota bacterium | reverse complement strand
TTACTGCAGTGCTGGGCGCCGGCTTGATGGCAGCCTGCGGCTCGTCCACCTCTGACACGCCGACACCCACCGCCGCAGCAGCCAGCATCATCACACCCACGCCGGCCCCTGCGACGATCGCCCCGGCGCCGACCGCAGCCCCGGTCACCGTCCAGCTCTCCGGGACGTGGTCGGGGCAGTACAGCGGCGTCTACCAAGGCACATTCACGCTCACCTGGCAACAGACCGGGTCGAGTGTCAACGGCGACATCATGCTCTCGTCTCCGGCCAAAACCTACCACATCAACGGAAGCCTGTCGGGCAACGCCATCCAGTTCGGTGCCGTCGGCGCGGTCACCTACTCGGGGACGGTGAACGGCAACAGCATGTCCGGCACGTACTCGACCCCGATCGGCGGCACTGGCTCGTGGAACGCCAGCAAGTCCTGACACGATCTGCGGATGTGGTACCCGATGTCGTAATCATCGACCAAGCCGGCAGCGCAGATGGTCGATGATCGGATCCGCGATGCGGCTGCGGCGCTCGCCCAATGACTCGGACCGCCTATGTCAGCGGCCGCCCGGGTCGAGGGTACGCTCGTATGCATCACTGAGGGACCTGATGTGACGAGCAAGCGGCTGACCGTGCTGTTCATGCCGGAGTCTGCGCACGGTCCAACCAACAACTGCGTCGGCATCGGTGACGTGCTCCGGCGCCGCGGTCACCGCGTCGTCTTCGCGGCCGAGGCATCGTGGAAGGGTCGCCTCAGTCCGCTCGGGTTCGATGAGGTCATGGTCGACCTGGCACCTCCTGCTGAGGAGTCGCCGGATGCCGGCCAGTTCTGGAAGGACTTCATCCGCGACTCAGCCCCAGAGTTCCGGCGGCCGACCATCGAACAGCTGGCCGGGTTCATGGTTCCGACCTGGCAGGCGCTGATTGACGGAGCCAAGTTCTGCCAACTGCAACTGCAGCACATTCTCGCGGACATCCGTCCCGATATCGTTGTCGAGGACAATGTGGTCTGCTTCCCCGCGCTGGTCACCGCCGGCGTCCCCTTCGTCCGGATCGTCTCGTGCAATCCACTGGAGATACCGGGGCCGAACGTCCCGCCCGCCTACTCCGGCCTGCCCGCGGACGACAGCTCGCAATTCGGCCAGTTCCGTGAGGAGTACCGGCGCACTCACGGAGCCATGTGGGCTGATTTCAACACGTGGGTTCAGGAACAGGGCGCGCCACCGCTCCCAGACCTCGAGTTCATTCATACGTCGGACCAGCTGAACCTCTACATCTACCCCGAGGCAATCGACTACACCGATCGGCGTCCACTGAACGCCACCTGGCACCGGCTCGACTCTAGCGTCCGGCAGACCGACGCACGCATCGAGCTGCCGGATGAGTTGCTCACGCGGCCAGATGGATCGGCGCTGATCTATCTGTCCCTGGGGTCGCTGGGGAGCGCCGACGTCGACCTCATGAAGCGCCTGATCGAGGTGCTGGCGGACTCGAGCCACCGTTACATCGTGTCCAAGGGCCCTCGGCACAGCGAGTACGAGCTCCCGGCGAACATGTGGGGTGCTGAGTTCCTCCCGCAGACTCGGATCATGCCGCTGGTCGACCTGCTGATCACGCACGGGGGCAACAACACCATCACGGAGAGCTTCCATTTCGGCAAGCCGACAGTTGTGCTCCCGATCTTCTGGGACCAACACGACAACGCTCAGCGAGTCAGCGAAACGGGCTATGGAGTGCGTCTCGACACGTATTCCTTCCGTGATGACGACATGCGCGACGCCATCACATACCTGCTCGGCGACGGAGGGCTGCGCTCCCGCCTCGACGTCGTGGGACAGGGAATCCGCGGCCTCAACGGGGTAGCGACGGCGGCGGGGCATCTCGAAGCAGCTGCCACTCTCCGCTGATCCCCCCTGCCAGCGACTGTGCGACGCCGGCGCGACTGCAGTCGAAGAGGCTCTTGTCTCTACACTCGGCGCGGTGAGTGCAGTCTTCGACATCGCGGACGGCTATGTCGCGAACCGGCTCAGCCTTGACGCCCTCCTCGCAACCATCCTCGGCGTGCCCGGGCACGAGGAGGCGATGACCGACTACTCCCCGGATGGGGTCGAGTCCAGTGCCGAGCTCAGTCGGATGACCCTCGGGAAGTTACGTCAGACCGAGGCCGAGGGCGACGGAGACCGGATCTGCCGCGAGTTCATGCTCGAGCGGCTGCAGATCGACGTCGAGAAGCACGAGGCCGGGGAGCCATGGCGGGTGCTTCGCAACATCGACGCCGCCGTGGACGAGATCCGGCTGATCTTCGACCTTTGCGCGCGGGACACGGAGGAGGACTGGCACCACATCGCAGTTCGGATGGCACAGGTCTCGCAGTCGATCAACGGCCTTGAGGCGACCCTCCGCCATGGCCTCGACCTCGGCCTGCCGGCAGCTCGGCGTCAGGCCCTGGTGTGCGCGAAACAGGCCGCGGTCTGGGGTGGGATCGACAGCGATGGCGCTCCCTTCTTCATGGGTCTCGCCGAGCGCTGTCCGCACGACGGACCCCTCCGTGCCGCCCTCGACGCCGGTGCCCGTGCAGCCACGCAGGCCTATGCAGAGCTGGCCAGCTTTCTCCGCGACGAGTACGCACCGGCGGTCCCGGATCGCGATCCCGTGGGCCGCGATCGCTACCGCCTGGCGTCCCGTGAGTTTCTGGGCAGCGAGATCGATCTCGATGAGACGTACGCTTGGGGATGGGACGAGCTTCACCGGCTCGAGCCGGAGATGCGTCGAGTCGCCGGCCGGATCAGCCCCGGTGCGACGGTTGAAGAGGCCATCGAGCTGCTGACCACCGACCCGGCGCGGGCGGTCCAGGGGAGCGACAACCTGCAGCGCTTTCTCCAGGAGCTGACTGACACAGCGATCGTTCAGCTCAACGGCACCCACTTCGACATCCCTGAGCAGATGCGTCGGTGTGAATGCATGATCGCGCCTCCCGGCGGAGCCCTGTCGATGTACTACACACCTCCGTCCGAGGACTGGAGCCGGCCCGGGCGCACCTGGTATCCCACCGGCGGCCGCACTGTGTTCCCGCTGTGGAACGAGGTTTCGGTCGCTTACCACGAAGGGGTGCCCGGCCACCACCTGCAGGCCGGACTGGTGGCCGGGCTGCAGAACCTCAGCCGATACCAGCGCACCATCGGCTGGGTGAGCGGCCACGGCGAGGGCTGGGCGCTGTACGCCGAGCGGCTGATGGGCGAGCTCGGCTACCTCGAGAATCCCGACTACGAAATGGGCATGCTGGCCGAAAACATCTTCCGCGCGATGCGCGTGGTCGTCGACATCGGCCTCCACCTCGAGATGGCGTTACCCGATGGCGAAGCGAATGCCGGGCAGCGCTGGTCGTGGGACAACGCGGTTTCCTTCGCGGACCGCTACTCACCGATTCGCGGCGACTTCACCCGCAGCGAGGTCGAGCGCTACTTGGGCATGCCGGCGCAGGCGATCAGCTACAAGGTCGGCGAGCGCGCGTGGCTCGAGATTCGCGACGAGGCGCGACGCCGGCAGGGCACGGACTTCGACCTCAAGGCGTTCCACACCAAGGCACTGCGATTGGGACCCCTCGGGCTTGAGCAGATGCGGGTGGAGATGCTGAGCACGGGGCGCCAAGACGACCCATCGGCGGGATTCGGCCCTATCAGGTGAGGGAGCTCCGGTCCACGGCGACCCTCCTCTCGACGGCGAGGTGTCCGGGACACTGCCCGCCGATCTCGAAGTGTTCGGCAAGGCGCTCCGCGTTGTCACCCCTGCGTGAGCGAGCTGCTGCCCCATCAGAGGGACGCGTCGCCCCTCTATGAGGAGAAAAGGGCCGCCGGTCAGTCGCGCGGCGCAGCCCCGGCACCTCTCTCAGAACGCGGGCCTCAGGTCTCCATTGGCCGGGTCGGCCGATTTGCCCGGTGTGGTCACTCCATACGCTTCTGCGATCGCCCGAAGCGTGCCATATTGGTTGCCCCCGCTTATGAACGCGCCGTGCGGGGTGGCGGAAACCACGATCGTGGGGACGTGACCTCCACTGCCTATGTTCCAGTGGCTGTGGTCGGCCGTGGTCGCTGAATCCCAGGTGATGATCACGATGCCCCCGGCGGCGTACCACTGCGAGTTGAGCACGGTGCCGAGGGTGGCCTTGAGCCACTGGTCTCCATGCTTGATGGGGTTCTTGACTGGGGCGCAGGAATCGTGCATGTCGTTGCAATTGTTGGGCACCACGTATGCGAAGGAGGGAGCCGTGGTGCTGTTGGGAGCGAAATCATTGGCGAAGTTGCCTGCGAACGGGACCACCCGGTTGCACTGAGCGGGGCTGTTGGTGATGCTCTTGAAATGGACGAACGGGTTGTGGGTCTTGGTGTAGTGGCCCACGGCCCCGCCCGTGTAGCACGCGGAGGGCATGTCCTCCATGTAGGCCTTCCAACCGATCGGGACAGGGGCAGCGGCGAGGTCGCCGACCAGCGTTGGGGAATTGTACGAGGCGGTGGTGCCGGAGATCAACGCTACGTAATCCGCGAGGCTGGTGTCCGTCAACCCGTACCAGTTGGTGGCGGACGCGTAGGTGCTCGCCAAGCTATTGATGTAGGGCGCCGCCTTGTTGCCGATGATCTGAGAGTACCCCTGGTTCTCCTCGACGATCACCATGATGTGCGGCGTGCCCGCCGTCGCGGCGGTCGTCGCGCCGAGGAGGGGTTGCGTCGCCACTGGCCCGCCCAACGCGGTGGTCGCGCCGAGCAGGGATTGCGTCGTCGACTCCGGCACGACCGCCGCGGTGGGGGTGGTCTCGCCACGAAGGGACTGCGGCGACACCGGCACGCCGATGACCAGGGTGCCGAGCACGAGAGTGCTCGCCGCGAGCAAGCGCGACAGTCTTGGAGAACAGAATTGCACGCCGCCACCCCCCTGCTGGGCTGTCGATTTCCGAAGTGTCGATAGCCGCCCAGAAGTTGCGAAGCTTACTCGTATCGCCCGCCGGACATGCGTTCGTTTTCAGACTGCTTCGGTTGCGCGTCTCTCAGGGTTGAGT
>CATPBU010000109.1 GCA_955652455.1 Candidatus Dormiibacterota bacterium | reverse complement strand
CTCGAGGAGCTGGTCAAGCGGCCGCTCGTTCTCCCCGTCGTCTGAACGAGGCTCAGTCGCGGACTTCGAGGATGGCCTCGATCTCCACCGCAGCGCCGAGCGGCAGCTCGCTGACACCGACGGCGCTGCGAGCATGCCGTCCCGCCTCACCGAGGAGCTCGACGAAAGCGTCGGAGGCGCCGTTGACGACGACGGGCTGGCCGTCGAAGCCGGGCGCGCTCCGCACGTAGCCGGTCAGGCGCACCACGCCGACCACGGCATCGATGGAGCCCAAGGCGGCGGCCGCGCTGGCCAGGATGTCGAGCGCGATGGCGCGGGCGAGCTGAACGGCCGTCGCCAGGTCGACGTCGTCACCGACGATGCCGCTCACCACCCTACCGTCCGCCCTGCTGACGTGGCCCGACAGATAGAGGAGGTCAGCGTGCCGCCGCGCCGACACATAGCTGGCCACCGGGGGCTGCGCAGGCGGCAGGGACAGCCCGAGCGCCGCCAGTCGCTCACTCAGGACGGTCATCGCTCGCTGAGATAGCCCGCGTTGGCGCGGAACGAAGCCGGTTCGAAACCGAAGGCACTGCGCACCGAGTCGATGCGTGTGATGTTGTGGCGCGCGAGCATCCGCAGCTGCACGGGCGTCACCGGCGGGTTGGCCAGGACCTTGTCCATCACCATCGCTGCCGGCAGCAGTGCCGCCACCGGGACGTGCACCTTGATGCGCATGCCCGCGCCGATGGCATCGTGGACGATATCGATGATCTCGTCGTACGTCAGCTGCTCCGGGCCGCCGATCTCGATCTCGCGCATCGCCGGTTGGCGCGAGATGGACAGCACGATGCAGCGGGCGACGTCCTCCACACTGATCGGCTGGAACAGCGCGAGCCCGTCCCCCGCAACCGGGATGACGGGGATGCTGAACCGGACCAGCCCGGCCACGGTGGTGAAGAACCCGTCGCCGGTGCCGAACATGATGCTCGGACGCAGCGTCGTGAAATCCACACCGGAGCCGCGCACCGCATGCTCCGCGGACCATTTGGCGAACAGGTACGGAAAGCGTGGGTCCGGGTCGGCGCCGATGGCGCTGACGTAGATGATGCGTCCGACGCCGGCGGCTCGCGCCGCGCTCACCAGGTTCTCGGTACCACGGCGGATCACCGCGTCGAATGTCTGCTTGCCCTTCTCCCGGATGATCGCCACGAGGTGGACGACGGCGTCGCATCCCCGCAGCCCCGTTTCCAGTCCCTCGCCGCTGACCACGTCGCCACGAGCCACACTGACCCCCTCACGTGGGGCGACGCTGCGGCTGCCGCGCGCCACCAGGACCACCTCGTGGTCGGCCGCGAGCAGGGCGCGTGCGACGTTCCTGCCGACGAAGCCCGTGCCCCCGGTGATGGCGATGCGCACCTGGTAGATCCTCCACTGCTGACGCGCGGCGGAGGGTACGAAAACGCCGCCCGGCGGTGATCAGCTCGGCCTGCGCTCCCCGGCGTCACGCTCAGCGCCTTGCGCCGCCGCCTCGTCCTCGCGGGCCTCGTACTGTGTGGCGGCGTTCTCCTCGGCCTCCTGTGCGGCGAGGGCGTGTTCGATCGCAGTGGGCAACCGATCGAGACTGCGCTCCAGGGTGCGGCGAACCCGGCCGCGGAAGACGCCGCCGACGATGCGTGCCATGCCGAGCAGGCGGAGTTGCGCATCGACATCCAGCTGGGTGCCGCCGTCCGCGTCGGCACGCAGCGTGTTGCGCACCACGAGGTGGATCATGCGGTCGTGCTGGCGCACCTCCACCACGTCGCCGTCGACGGTGACGTCATCGTCGGTGGTGCCGGCAAGAAGGAACGACCGCACCCACTCGACGGGCGCGTCGACGTGGCACTGACTGGTCACCTGCACGGAGTGAAGTGTGCCCGACGGACGTCGCCGCGCGACTCGCCTGAGTAGCTCGTCGCAGCGGCTCTTGGCGGGTCTGCGGCTTGCTCATCGAACATCCGTTCGCTATCATCGACGTCCCGACCGCGATCCAGTGCTCGTCCCCGATGAGGCGGTTCGGTGAGCCGACGACCAGGAGCGGTACATGCACGCGGAGGCCAGGGGACGGGTGTTGGCCGACACCGTTGCGGGACTGCAGCGCCGCTACGGCAATGCAGCCGTGCACCGCGGTGACGAGCCCGACGGCGGTGAGAGCGCAGCCTGGGGCACGGGTATCCCGGCGCTCGATGTTCGCCTGGCTCCCGGTGGTCTGCCCCGCGGCCGGCTCACCCTCATCCAGGCGGCGCAGGCGGGGGTAAGCGGCCGGCTCACCCTCCTCCAGTCCCTCGCGGCACGGGCCAGCCGCGAGGGCGATGTCGTGTATGTCGACGTCGCCGCCAGCCTTGATCCCGGCTTCCTGGCCGATCTCGGCGCCGATCTCGACAACTGCCTCGCCGTCCTGCCGGGGAGGGGGCGCTGGCGCGAAGGGCTGGCGATGGCCCGCGCCCTGGTGGTCGCCGGGTCGCCATGGGTGGGGGTGGCGCTCGGCCGCGAGCGCTGTCGCGACGCCGAGATCGAACCCGCCCTCAACGGCCTGGTCGAGGCGGTCCATCGGGGACGTGCGGTCTGCG
>CATPBU010000108.1 GCA_955652455.1 Candidatus Dormiibacterota bacterium | reverse complement strand
GGGCAGCCGTGGCCACGGCTGCCCGCCATCCGATCCTCTACGACGTCGAGCGCTGGCGCCGGTATCGGACATGGTTGCTCCTGCCGGCGACCGTGTTCGCCATGACCGCGGTCTTCAGCAGCCTGCTCCGTCCCACTGCAGGCGCCTCGTTCGGCTACGCGGTGGTATCCGCCGCCCTGTTCGCAATCGCCACCTCGCTCTGGACCAGGCAGCGGTTCAGCTACCTGACCCGCGACGGGCAGAGCCTGGTGGTCCGCGCTTTGGCGGCCAACCGGCGCCTCGGCGCCGCCGACATCGAGCGGGCCAAGGTGGTCCGACTCGGCGCGGTGTTCGGGCGCCCCGACCGTCGCCGCCTACTGCCTCGGCCGACCGATCGCTGGCTGGCCACGCAGGCCATCTCGATCCGCCTGCGTGATGGAGTCGACCTGCGTGCCCTGCGTCGCATCGCCGGCGTGCGCTGCGTCATCGACGACCTCCTGATCGTACCCGTCACCGACGCGGACGGTTTGCTCGCCGAACTGCTCGAGCATGTCTGTCCCCCGCGGCCACTGCCCACGTCTGGCACGCCCCGCCGGCGAGGGCGCCGCCGGTGAGCATGGCCGGCGGCCGCGGGTCTGAGCCGATCGTCCGCTCCGGTCTGCGCGGATTCCTTGCCGTCGAGCGCCGCGATGTCCTTGCCGTGGTGGCGCTGGTGCTGGTCTCCATGGCCCTGCGCTTCCTGAGCCCGATCTACCCGAACTTCCTGACCGGCGGTGGCACGGTCGCGGCAGCCGGCGTCGGATACCCGGTCACTCATGGTTCCATGCCGGAGTGCGCGCAGGTCCCGGTGGGCCCGCCTGGCAAGGACGCCACCGGCCAGCTGGTCGATCACACGGATGTCCAGCGCTGTGGTTTCGTCTTCGACGAGGTCTACTTCCCGGTGGACGCCACCAAGGACCTCCGCCAGCCCGCCGCCACGTACTTCGACCCCGAGCCGCCACTCGCCAAACTCCTGATGGCACCGCCCATTGCCGTTCTCGGCTTCACCAGCTGGTCGTGGCGCACCAGCACGGTGATCTTCGGCAGCCTCCTGGTCGGCCTGATCTACCTGCTGGCGTTGCGCTTGCGCCGCGATCGCTGGTTCGCAACCGCGGCGGCAGGGTTCGTCTCTCTGGACGGGCTTGCTTTCGTCGAGTCGCGCACTGGGGTCATCGACATCATCGCCATCTTCTTCGTGGCACTGTTCTATTACGTCTTCCTGCTCCACTGGCAGGCTCGGACGCGCACTCAATGGAGAGCGACGCTCTACGTTATGGCGCTGGTGGCCGGACTCGCGTTCGCGGCCAAGCTGACGGCACTGGCGCCGATGGTCATCGCTGGCGCTCTGATCGTGGTGCGCGGCCTCTCCCCGTGGATCGGCGGGGTGATCCCCGCGGTGCGGCGGATCGCGGGCCGGCGCCGCCACGAGGTGGTGTTGTGGCGTGAGGCTGCGGGGCGGTTCGCGCCAGTGCACTACACAGTTGCGCTGCTCATCGTCGGTGCTGTGTTCTGCGCCTCATTCTCACGCTATCTCACCATCGCGCACAACGACGTCTACCACTTCACCAAGTGCGACCAGGGCTCGGCCGGCCTGACCGCGGGCAGCATCGACACCCTCCACGTGCCGACATTCAAGCTCGGCTCCCTCACCATGCCCAACCCTGCGCAGGCGGTCAGCAACATCGCCGACATCACGGCCGCCGGGCTGCAGTACCACGAGCAGGAGTGCCACGCGCATCCGTACGCCTCGCGCTGGTACACGTGGCCGGTCATGTATCACCCGGTTCTCTTCTACTACGACCAGGTCAACTCCGTCGCACCCGACAATCCCACGGTGTCGTCGATCACCGACATGGGCAACCCCGCCGTGTGGTGGCTGTCGATCCCCGCCCTGCTCGCGTGCATGTGGCGGCTCAGCCGCGGTCCCCCGTGGTGGCGGCTCTTGATCGCCATCGTCGGGTTGTTGTCGCTGGCGGCGATGATCATCACCTTCCACGCCGCCCAGCGGCCTGACAACGTGACTGTCCGCGTGGATCCGGGCCCGTTGTTCACCGTGGCCTTCCTCGGTGTGGCGGCGTTCGCCGGGCTGGCGACGGTGAGCGCGGTGATCTCACGTCGATTCGTGCCCGCCTTCATCGTGCTGGGCTACGTGACCTCGTGGATGCTGTGGGGGGCGGGCAACGAGCGTCGGGTGCTGTTCTTCTACCACGCCCTGGGCATGCTTCTCTTCGCGGCGCTGGCGCTGGCGTACGTGCTCGCCGGGCTGCGCACCACGGTGCTCGCCGTTGGAACGCGCCGGGTGTCCCTCGCGCCCGTGGCTTGGGCCGGGCTCATCGCCGTGGTGGCCGGGTTCATCTTCTTCTATCCGGTGTGGACGGCGCTGCCGATGCCCAGCAGCGACCATCAGATGCGTCTGTGGGTCGACGCCTGGTGAGCTCGGTGTGGCTCATCCTGGCGGCACTGCTGCTGATCGTCTGCACATTCACGGCCGGGTCGTTGCCGCGCATCAACCTCCGTTTCGAGGAGCGTCTGCTGGTTGGCGCGGTCGCAGCCGTGCTCGTCGGCAGTGCAGTCACCTACCTGCTTGCGCTCGTCACCGGGCTCAGCGTCGCGGCCGTCCTCGGCGGCGAGGCCCTCACCGCCGGCGGCTTCGCTGCCCTGAGCTGGCGCCGCCACGACGCCGTTGTCACGGAGTGGAGGAGCGGCTGGGCTGACCTGATGTCGCTGCAGCGGCGCGGCCAGCGCATCGGTCTTGCTCTGACCGCATCCTTTGCCGTGGTGCTGTTCGGGCTGCTGTTCGCACACACGCTGAGCACCGATGAGTCCGGCAATCTCAATGCCGGATTCCAGACGGTCTGGGCCGACTGGGCTCAGCACCTCACCACCGCCAGCAGCTTTGCCGTCGCCCACAACCTGCCGCCACACAACCCGCTGCTCAGCGGCCAGGACCTGCGCTATCCGTTCCTGCCGGACTTCCAGTCCGCCACACTGGTGACGCTGGGAACATCGCCGGCCGTGGCCCTGGCACTGCCCGGTGCCGTGCTGGCCGTCTGCATCACGCTCCTGGTGGTTGCTGTCGCCGTGCGCCTCGGCGCGGGAGTCGGGGCTGGGGTCATCGCCGCCGCGATCTGTCTGATCGGTGGCGGCCTCGGTTTCACCGGCATCCTGGCGGATGCATGCGTGCACCACGGCTTCAGCGCCGCACAGTGCACCTGGTCCGGGTTCCTCTCGCACCCCGTTGACATCCCCGCCATCGTGGCCGGAACGCTGCACGACGTGCCCGGGTTGGTTGTTGCACAACCGCGCGCCTATGACGGGCTGCTGACCTCAGCGGCCCAGCAGCCGCTCTCCAACCAGCAGTGGTACACACCGCTCTTCGCCTGGTGGCTTCCGCAGCGCACCATCCTCTACGGGTTCGCCGGCGCCCTGGTCGTGCTCATCCTGGTGATCGCGGCGGCACGCTCGCCACGGCGCGGCTACGAGAGCTTTGCGCTGGCGGGTCTGATGCTCGGACTGATGCCTCTGATCCATATCCACACGCTCATCGCCATGGCGATCGTGCTGACGCTGATGGCGCTCCAGTGGCGCCACCGTGGTTGGTGGATTACGCTCGGTGTTGCCGCTGTGGTCGCCCTACCTCAACTAGTAGCCGTGCTCGGCGGGCCGCACGGGTCGCAGCTGTCCGGCAACGCCTTCCCGACGGTTGAGTCGGGGTGGATGTACCTCGGCGGGGGCGGTGACCGCCCCCTGCTGTCGGTCACCACGCTGGTCGCCGGTATCGGCGGGCTGGTGCGTGCGCTGGTGTCGCCCCAGTACTGGGCCTTCTGGATCACCAACACCGGCGTCGCTGTGCCACTCAGCGCGTTGCTTCTCCTCGCCGTCGCCGCCACCCGGCTCTCGGGAGCCGTCGCCGTGCGCGCTGGTCAGATCACCGGGTTGTTTCCGAGCGATCTTCTCGCGGTCGCCCTGCCGTTCGTTGCCGTCTTCCTCGTCGCCAACGTCGTGGTCTTCCAATCCTGGGACTGGGACAACACCAAGCTGTTCGTCTACTGGTACTTCGGCGTGGCCCTGCTGCTGGGGACCCTGATCGTGCGTTGGTGGCAGGGCGGCTGGCGTGGCGTCGCGGCGTCCACCCTGGCGGCAAGCGTGCTGCTGACCGGGGTGCTCGTGCTGCTTCGCCTGATGCCGTGGACGCCGGCGATGGATTCGGTGGGTGGCCCGTACACGTCGGTGCCGGCCGATGATGCCCGCATGGCCACCACCGTGGCCTCGTCGACGCCGGCGGATGCGGTGTTTCTCACCGAGGGAAGACCCAACGACCCGCTGCTTGTCGTCGCCGGTCGTACCACCGTCATGGGTTACTACGGCTGGTTGTGGAGCTACGGCACCGATTTCGGGACGCGCTACGGCGACGTGCGCACCATGCTCGAGGGCTGTCATGAACAGCCGCGGTCTAACTGCGCGGTGTTTGGTCTCTTCAGCCGCTATCGCGTCGGGTATGCGGAGATCGACGACCGGCTCAACGCACCCGGGGTGGTCGACGACCAGGTGGACCTGAAGTGGTGGGCAGGGCAGGGCTTCCCGGTGGTGGCCCGAAGCGACCACGTGACCGTCTACGATGTCCGCCAACGGTGAGCTGGGGCGGCTGATTGGGATGATTGTCGACGCGCACGTCCACATCCTGCCTGAGCGCGTTCGAGACAACCTCGGCCAGATCATCGCCACAGAACCCTGGTTTGCAGCCTGCCATGCGCGCGGCCAGCCAACCGCGTCGGCGGAATCGCTTGTGGCAGCCATGGACGAGCACCACGTCGACCGCGCGGTGTGCTTCAGCTGGCCGTTCGCCGACCCGGGGCTGTGCGCCGAGGCCAATGATTACGTCGCCGGCGCCTGCCGCCGATTCCCCGACCGTCTGGTCGGCTTCGGCGTCATCCAACCCGCCGCACCCGGTGCCGTGGACGAGGTCACCCGTTGCGCGCGCCTCGGCCTGCGCGGTATTGGCGAGCTGAATGCGGACGCCCAGGGATGGGCGCTGCTCGACGACGGCATCGACCCGGCGCTTCGCCAATCCGTCGCCGTCGGCCTGCCCTGGACGCTGCACTGCAGCGAGCCGGTGGGCCATGACTACCCCGGCAAGGGCTCGGTGACACCGGACCGAGTCCTCGAGTTTGCGCAGCGTCATGGCGACCTGACCCTGATCTGCGCCCACCTTGGCGGGGGCCTGCCGCTCTACGCACACATTCCCGAGGTGCGGGACGTCTGTGAGCGGCTCAATTTCGACACGGCTGCGCAGCCGTTCGTGTACGAGGCATCCGTCTACCGGGCGGTGCTCGATGCTGTGGGACCGGAGCGCATCCTGCTCGGGTCCGATCATCCGCTGCTCGACGTGCCCAGGTACCTGCGTGCGCTCGATGACGCGGGACTGGACGACACGGAGCGGGCGCTGGTTGCCGGTGGCAACGCGGCCAGGCTGCTGCGCCTCTGAGGGTGGGCGCAAAAGTAAGCAGAGTGCCGGCTGGCGGGCGCCGGACACTCCGCCTGACGGCAGTCTGCGCGTCGCCGAACAACGAAACTGCCCACCATCTCGCCACAGGACGGTGACACGAGATCGCGATCTGCCGCCCCGGGATCTGATGCCGCGCCCGCGCCACGACAGCGGTCGCCAAGAGGCTGTGCGAGCAGGCACACTCTGACCGATGTTCACTCCCGCGACGCTCGAGATCGCCATGGTCTCGTTCGAGGGTCCCGACCAG
>CATPBU010000107.1 GCA_955652455.1 Candidatus Dormiibacterota bacterium | reverse complement strand
GGCTCAGACCTCTGCGTCGCCGTGGACAGCCACGGAGACGTGCTGACGACACGCGCACCCTGAGGGTCGCGACCAACGCCCTTCTCGGCTACCCGAAGATGCGGCGCACTTCTCCCAATGCGGAACCCAGCGCGTCGATCTCCTCGTGCGTGTTGTACAGGTACACCGACGCGCGCGCCGTGGCAGCGACACCGAGTCGCTTCATCAGCGGCTGGCAGCAGTGGTGCCCGGCGCGCACCGCGACGCCTTCTCGGTCGAGGATCGTGCCCACGTCGTGCGCGTGCACACCGGCGACGTTGAAGCTCACCGCACCGCCACGCGCCTCCATGTCACGCGGGCCGTACACGTCGACGCCGTCCATCTCCTCGAGCAGCGAGAGCAGGTGCGACGTCAACTCCAACTCGTACGCATGCACCCGATCCATGCCCACGGCATCGAGGTAATCGCACGCCGCCGCCAGGCCCGCTGCGGCGCCGACGTCGGGGGTGCCGGCCTCGAACTTGTGCGGCACCGTGCTCCACGACGACTTCTCCAGTGAGACGCGCAGGATCATGCTGCCGCCCCCAAGAAATGGCGGCATGCGCTCGAGCAGCTCCGGACGCGCCCAGAGCACGCCGGCGCCCATCGGCGCGCACATCTTGTGCCCGCTGAAGGCGAGGAAGTCGCAGTCGAGGTCGCGCACCGACACCGGCATGTGCGGGACGCTCTGGGCCGCGTCGACGCACACCAGCACGCCGTGCGCGTGCGCTGCCTCGATGACCTCGCGCAACCGCACCACCGTGCCGAGGACGTTCGACTGGTGGCTGAGGCTCACCAACTTGGTTGGCGGGGCAAGCAATTCATCGAGTGCGGAGAGGTCGAGTGCGCCGTCGTCGTCGAGGCGGAGGAAGGCGAGCTCGAGCCCAGCCCGTTCGGCCGCGAGCTGCCAGGGAACGAGGTTGCTGTGGTGCTCCATCTCGGTGAGCACGATGCGATCGCCCGGAGCGAGCAGCTCGCGTGCGTACGACGACGCCACCAGGTTGAGCGCCTCGGTGGTGTTGCGCAGAAAGACGATGCCCTCAGCCGGGGCATCGATGAATGAGGCGACGCGTTGGCGCGCGCGCTCGAAGATGTCGGTGGCCTCGTTGCCGATGGTGTGCACGCCGCGATGCACATTGGCGTTGTGCAGCCGGTAGTAGTCGTCGACAGCATCGAGAACCGGCTGCGGCTTCTGCGAGGTGGCGGCCGAGTCGAGGTACACCAGCGGGCGGCCGTTGACGGTGCGCTGCAGTAGCGGGAAGTCGGCCCTGATGGCGCCAACGTCCAGCCCGGGAGCCGCGATCTCGACACCGCTCATGCCGCGTCCTCGCTCAGCGCGATGCGGATCACGCCGTCGGAGGTGTCCACCGCGTGGGAGCGCACAGGGACAACCGCGGGGAGAGACAGAGGATCGCCGGTGGCGAGGTCGAACGCCGAACCGTGCAGCGGGCACTCGATGGCGCAGCGCGAGGTGTCGAGGTCGCCGTCGCTCAGCGACGCCTCGGCGTGGCTGCAGGTGTCGTCGAGCGCGTAGAACTGGCCGTTGCAGTTGAAGATGGCGACAGGCACGTCGTCGATCTCGACCCGCGCAGCGTGGCCCGGGGGCACGTCCTCGATGCGCCCCACCTCGACCCAGGTGGCCACGGTCATGCTCCCACCAGGGCGATGCCCGCCACCTCGTCACCCTCGAGCTCATGGTCGAGCAGGCTGCCGATCAGCTCGGCGACGCCCTCGTTGGGGCAGTGGGCCAGGGCGTCCTCGAGGAAGCCGCGGACGATGAGGCGGTCGGCGTCCTCCTCGGTCACGCCGCGCGCCATCAGATAGAAGCGATGGTCGTCGTCGATGTGGCCGGCCGTGGCTCCGTGGCCGCAGCGCACGTCGTTGGCGCGGATCTCCAGGCGCGGCACCGAGTCGGCGGTGGCGCCGTGGCTGAGGATGAGGTTTCGGTTCTGCACGTACGCGTCGGTCTGCTGCGCGATTCGATCGACATCGATCAGCCCGCTGTAGACGCTGCGGGCATGGCCGCGCACCGCCACCTTGAGCTTGAGCCGGCTCGTCGTCTGGGGAGCGCGATGGGCCTGCAGTGACTGGTGGTCGAGGTGCTGGGCGGCGTCGCCGAAGGCCACACCGGCGATCTCCGCCTCGGCGCCGGGGCCGTCGAGCAGCACCTCCCAGTACGCCTTCTGCAGCCGCGACCCCAATGTGGCGCCGAACATTCGCAGGCGCGCGTTCTGGGCGAGAACGGTGCGGTGCAGGGCGATGTGCCAGGTGGCCTCACCCCACTGCTGAAGCACGTGGTGATCGAGGCGGGCATCGCGACCCACCGCGGCGATGGTCAGCGCATCGCTGAAGAGCTCGTCGGTCCCGACCGCGGACAGGTAGTCGTCGATGAGCGACAGCGAGGAGTTGTCCTCGAGGAGGACGACTGTAGCCGGGAAGGTCGCGGAGTGGTCGCCGGCGGCGCTGTGCGCCACCCAGATGGGCACGGCCGCGTCGACCGAGCGCGGCACGTAGATGAACGCGCCGCCCTTCCACATCGTGTTCCAGAGCGCGACGAACGGCGACTCGGCAACCCCGACTGTTGCCAGCGCGCGCTCCACCAACGCGGGGTGGAGCCGCACCGCATCCTCCAGCGAGGCGACCACAATCCCCGCGGCGGCAAGGGCGTCGCTCTGCTCGATTCGCGTCTGTGGCGCGGCGTCGACAACCAGGGCTGCTGTCGGCGTGGCCCGGTCGCGCCGTTCGCGGATGGCAGCAACCAGCGATTCCTCGACGGAATCGCTCTCGTGGAACGACG
>CATPBU010000106.1 GCA_955652455.1 Candidatus Dormiibacterota bacterium | reverse complement strand
CTCGATGTCACCGTGCTCCACCAGGATGGTTCCATCGCTTTCTATAAGTTCGACTCGACCGATCCAGGTGGCCGTGGGTGCCCCTGCTTCGCCGACCAGCCGCTGCTGGGCATCGATGCCTACAACCTCTACACCAGCGGCAATGAGTTCCCCATCGCCCAGCCCAGCCCTATCTTCAACGGAGCCGAGGTATACGCGATCTCCAAGTCGCAGCTCGCGGCAACTGTGCCTGCCAACTTTGTGGAGTTCCCCAACCTCAGCGACCAGGGCATCCTGATCGAGACGCTGCAGCCGGCCATCACCTATGATGCCAATGCCCCCGCCGAATACCTGCTGCACTCGTTCGTGGTCGACGCCAACGGCAATAATACCTCCTTCGACCATCGCCTGGGCGTCTTCGCCATCACCAATCAGGCTGCAGTGACTGCCGGTGGCTTCCCCACGCTGAGCAATCCGACGGTCATCAACAGCGAGCTCTATGCTCAGCCCAACACGGCGCCCCAGCCGAACGGACTGAATCTCAACTCGGATGACGACCGCATGCAACAGGTGGAGTACATCAACGGCAACCTGATGGGGGCCCTGTCGACAGCTATCCTCGTCAAGGGCGATACCACGCCGCGCGATGGGGCAGCCTGGTTCGATATCGAGCCCTCGCTGCATGGCTCGCTCACCGTCAAGGCGCACATCAAGCACCAGGGCTACATTGCGGCAAGCGGCCTGTACATCCTCTACCCGGCGATTTTGCAAGCCGCGGATGGCACGGTCGAGATGTCGTTCTCCATCACCAACGGCACCACCAATCCCAGCGCTGCCTACGCGGTGGTTCCCGATGGCAAGAACAGCAAGAATGCTGGCTCGATATTCGTGGCTGCCACGGGCAACGGGCCGTACTTCGACGACTTCACCTGCGGTGGTGGCTTCCCGCCCGGATGCCGCTGGGGTGACTACTCGTACGCGGTCTTCGATGCCTCCACCGACGAGATCTGGATGGGTTCGGAATACATCCCGCCAGTGTCGCGGCAGTACCCCGATGCCAACTGGGGCACCCGGGTCTACGAGGTCAAGGCCTAAGGGTTAGGCGAGCGCCGCACGCCGGCACCGCCAAAGCGGTTCCGCCACGGGCGCGCTGTGCGCCCGTGGTGGCTGTCGTCGCCGAAGGTCACACACACCTGCGTGTAGTCGACGTCGTTGACCATCTCTGCGCCGTCGATTGCGGCGATGCCGTCCGCCAACGCACCAGCATGTCCGGCCAGCCCGTCGACGAGGTCGGCGACGCCGGCCCGCCCCAGTGAGCGAAGCGCAGCCCACACGGGGACACCACGTGCGCGACGGGACAGCTCGGGCACCTTGTCCTGCGGATCACCCGGACCCGACTCGTCGGAGATCAGGTAGCTGGCGTAAAAGAGGGAAGCCGCCCGATCTCGCTTGGGGGGGGCCCTCGCGCTACCAGGCGGCTCCGGAAGGGGTAGGGCTGTGGTCTGGGCAGACCCAACAGCCACGAGGCAACGGTAGCAGAATCACGCTAGCGTGCGCCCGCGTACGTGCTTGTGACCTTTCAGCGACGTTCAGCGTAAGGAAGCGACCACAAAGGGGCAGGGTGGAAGCATCGCCCGGCTGAGCCCCCTACTCAGGCGGTCGCGGCGACGGCGCGGCGAACCGCGTCCACGGAGCGGCGTACGTCCTCGTCGTCGGTGGACCAGTTGCTGACGGAGATGCGCAACACGTCCTGGTCGTGCCAGCGCGAACCAGACATCCACACCGTGCCGTCGGCGATCAGGCGCGCGGTCACCGCGCGCGTGCGGCTGTCGTCGCCGAAGGTCACACACACCTGCGTGTAGTCGACGTCGTTGACCACCTCTGCGCCGTCGATTGCGGCGATACCGTCCGCCAACGCACCAGCATGTCCGGCCAGCCCGCCGACGAGGTCGGCGACGCCGGCCCGCCCCAGTGAGCGAAGCGCAGCCCACACGGGGACACCACGTGCGCGACGGGACAGCTCGGGCACCTTGTCCTGCGGATCACCCGGACCCGACTCGTCGGAGATCAGGTAGCTGGCGCGGACCCCGAGGGCTGTGCGCATCGCCTCACGGTCGGCGACGATGGCGATTCCGCAGTCGTACGGGACGTTCAGCGTCTTGTGTGCGTCGGTCGCCCACGAGTCGGCGGTGGCGAGCCCGGTGACGAGATGACGCAACCGCGGCGCGGCAGCCGCCCACAGGCCGAAAGCGCCGTCCACGTGCACCCACGCGCCATGCCGGTGCGCCACGTCGATCGCCTCTGCGAACGGATCGAAGGCGCCGGAGTGGACGTTGCCCGCCTGCAGACAGACGATCACCGGACTGCCGGTATCGAGCGCGCTGAGCGTCTCGGTGAGGGCGTCGACCCGGATCCGTCCCTGGTCGTCGGCGGCGACCGGCTGTGGCGTCCCGAGGCCGAGGTACCGCAGCGTCAGGTCGATGGTTTCGTGCCGTTCAGCGCCGACCAGGACTCGCACCCGCGGTGCTCCGGTGAGCCCGTCGCGCCCGACATCCCAGCCGGCCCGGGACAGCACCGAGAAGCGGGCGGCGGCGAGCCCCGTGAAGTTGGCCATCGTCGCACCGGTCACGAAGCCGACGTCCGCGCCGCCGGGGAGGCCCAGGAGATCGAGCAACCAGGCCGCGGCCGACTCTTCCGCCGCGGCGCTGGCGGGGGTGGCGTAGCGCAGCCCGGTGTTCTGGTCCCAGGCGCTGACCAGCCAATCGGCGGCCAGCGCGGCCGGCAACGTGCCGCCGATCACCCAGCCGAAGAACCGTCCCGACGGCATCGCCATCAGCCCTGGGTCGGCCACCCTGGCCAGCAGGTCCACGACATCCTCGGGTGCGGTGGGCCCCTCTGGGAGTGGACCGCCGAACCCCGCGAGCAGCTCGTCGGCTGTTACCCGAGGCCCCACGGGACGTTCACCGACGGAGTCAATCCATGTCCGGGCATGCTCGGCCGCGCGCGCGAGCGCCTTCTCGTACGAACCGCCTTGAACTGACATGCTCATCCGCCCTCGTGGTCAGCGATCAGGTCGATCATCCGCAAGCGAACCTACCCGGGTCTGGCCGACGCCCTTGGGCAAGTCGCTCTTGGGTTCCGGGGTCACCTGTCGATACTCCCTGATCACGCCCCGCTGCTGCTCGCCGACGGAGTCATCGGGTCACGTTGCTCGGTTGTGGGTCGAGTGGCACAGGTACCGCTGTAACGCCCTCTGTACCTACACGTAGAACAACAGACCACAGACCTTACTGCCGAAGCTGGCCTAAACACGCGAGGCATCGATTGCCTTGACCGCAGGCCGGCGTCGGCCGCCGGAGGGAAGACCATGATCGAACGTGCCCTGCTGTCCGCCGCTGCGACCGGAGTCCTCGTCGCGCTCAGCGCGTGTGGCACGAGCAGCCCCGCCGCCACGAGCGCGACTAGCAGCGCCGCCGGCACCCCGACTCCGGCTGCGGCAACCGTCGGTGTCGGCACCGTCGCCTCGCTTGGGAAATTCCTGGTCGACGGCAACGGCAAGTCGCTATACCTCTTCGAGGCCGACACGACGACCTCCTCGACGTGCTCCGCAGCATGTGCCCAGACCTGGGCACCGCTGACAACAGGAGGTCCTCCGCAGGCCGGAAGCGGCACGACACAGTCGCTGCTGGGCACGACCATGCGGGCCGACGGCACCACCCAGGTGACGTACAACGGGCACCCGCTGTACTACTTCAGCGGCGACAGCAAGCCGGGCGACACCACCGGCGAGGGCAACAACAGCTTCGGCGCCGGCTGGGACGTTGTCTCGCCAGCAGGGGCCAAGATCGAGAAGGCGGGGGGGTGATGCTTGTGTCGTTCGCGCCGCTGAGCGCGATCGGCCGCTTACTCGTGACCCAGCACCAGCTCGAACGCGCGCGCTGACGGGTAGCGACTGTACACGGGGGTCCTGACGTACCCGGCCTGCGTGTACAGAGCCAGCGCCTCCGGCTGCGCCGGTCCGGTCTCGAGGCGCACCCGCGTGTAGCCGCGCTGGCGGGCGCGGTCCTCGAGCGCGCGCAGGATCGTCGCTGCGTGGCCCTGGCGGCGGCGGTCGGGCGCGGTCCACATGCGCTTGACCTCGCAGGTGCCCGCGGTGGACCGCCGGAAGCCGCCGCCGGCGATCGTCCGGCCGCCGTCGACGAGCACCAGGAAAGCACCGTCGGGCGGGTCGAATTCGCGCGTTTGCGTCGTGGTCATCTCGTGGCTGCCGCCGTAGCGCCGCTTGTACTCCTCCCCGAGAGCGGCCAGCAGATGCTCCACCGCGGCGTCGGTGATACGTACCTGGCGGAGCTCCACGGGGACGATCATGCCCGGTCCCGGCTGGCTACAGTTCCACGATGGCAGCCGTCGAAGAGCGCGAGATCGGGGCCAACGGGCTGCGCTTCGAGACCCTGCTCGCCGGCCCGCAGAACGGCGAGGCGGTCATCCTGCTCCACGGGTTCCCCCAGAGCGCCGAGGCGTGGCGCGACACCGTCGGATGGCTCGCCCGCCGCGGCTATCGCGGCGTCGCGCCCAGCCTGCGTGGCTACTCGCCGGGGGCGAACCCTCCCAACCCGCAGGACTACGCGATGAGCGAGTTGATCGCCGACGTGCTCGGTATCGCCGATGCCCTGGGCATTGGTCGCTTCCACGTCGTCGGCCACGACTGGGGCGGCGCGCTCGCCTGGATGATCGCCGCCAACCACCCCGACCGCATCCTCAGCCTCACCTCGATCTCGACACCGCACCCGCTGGCGCTGGCCGAGGCGCTGCGCACCCCGGGGCAGGCGTTGCGCAGCTCGTACATGGGGTTCTTCCGCATCCGGCGCGTCCCCGAGGCGGTGCTGTCGTTCGCCAATTTCGCGCAACAGGGCTTCGGCACTCGCGTCTCCGGCCTGCCCAAATGGGCGTGGCAGCGCGACCGCGACCAGCTGCGGCGCGTCGGCATGCACGGGCCGCTCAACTGGTACCGCGGGGCCACCCGGGGGATGGGCCGGCCGCGCCGCGTCACCGTCCCGACGCTGTACATCTGGGGACGGCACGACATGTTCCTCGGCCGTCGCGCCGCCCAGCTGACCGAGAAATGCGTCATCGGCGAGTACACGTTCGTCGAGCTCAACGCCGGGCACTGGATCGCCGAGCGCAATCCTGAGCAGCTGCAGCGCCTGCTCGGCGAACACCTCGAGGCGCACCGCGCGCCGGTGCCGCAAGCGAAGCCAACAGCCACCACGGAGCCCGCGCCAAAGCCGGCCCGTAAGCGCGCCCGTCGCCCGCGCAAGCCCAAGCAACCGCCCCCAGCCGAGCCGGCGGCCGGCTGACGAGGACATCGGGTTTTCCCTGGGGAGCCTGTCCTCAGGTCGCGGTGGCGCACACCGGCGCCGTTGGCCCGGCAGTCCAGAGGAAGTCGACTGTGGTGAGCTTGTAGCAGTAGGCGGATCCCGTGGTCAGGCCTACGTTGGTGTACGTGGCCACAGACCCGGGCGAGACCGTGATCAACGTGGTGTAGGCGCCCCCGTTGACATTGCGGTCGATCCGCGTGCCTGTGCCCTGCTTGGCAACAACCGGCGCCGTCCAGGTCAGCTTGACCGTCTTGGCGGCCGGTTTGGTGGCGCTGACCGCGGTGGCCACTGCGATGCTGCCGGTGGCAAACGTCGAGCCGTTGTTCCTGCTGGTGACGGCCCAAGCCGCTTGGGCGATGTGTACGCAGGGGAGCGATGCGCAGATGGCGACCACGACGGCCCATCGCTGCCGGCGACGCACCCTCAGGCCTCACTCCTGACAATCGTCAGGACGCGGCGACCTGCCGCCGACACCAGCCAGATCATGAGCAGCGCCGGGAGCAGCACCAGCAGGCCGTTGCGCCCCAACACGACCGCGGTACCAAGCGACGGCACGATGTACACCGCGCGATCGGCACGACCGCTGCTCGGCTGCTGGATCACCCACGGGTCCTGCGCCGTGTTGGCATCGCCCTTGGTCTGCACCTGGATCGCTCCGTTGCTCGCCGTGGTGAGGTGGACGATGCGGTGCACGATCACCTCCGACGTGTGGGTCGGCTTGGGAAACACGAGGATGTCGCCGACGTGCAGGTTGGTCACGCCCACCTGCTCGGTGACCACCATTGAGCCGACCGGGATGACCGGCACCATGCTGCCGGTGATCACCTGCTCGAAGTGGTGCCGGGTCAGACCGCCGACGACGGTGGCGCTGATGAAGAGCACCAGCACCGCCGCCAGCGCCACTGTGGCGAGGTTGCCGGCATGGCCGATCGCGCGTCCCATCCGATGGAGCGCACTCGCGAACGCGCCGGGATGGGGAATGTCCAGAGCCGGCGCGGTGGTGGTCATATGTCAGTCCTGAGCGCTGTGGATGCACGGAGAGGCCGATCGACGGACCGGCCTCTCTGCATCTCACGGGCGGGTTATCAGCTGTTGGTCTGGGTCCAGGTGTAAACGACGGTGCAGGTCTGGCCCATGTCGGTGTTGGCACTGGCGTTGGGCAGGCTGATCGTGAACGTGTAGGTAACGGTGTAAGCCGTATTAAAAATAAAACTGCCGGCACTCTGCTTGAGGTTCTGCGCGGCCATGGTCGAGAGCGCGCCGTTGTAGACGGTGGCGGGGACGCCCTCGTTGTCGACGACCTGCGCGTTGAGGCTGGTGCACATGGTTCCGCCCGTCGCCGACGTCAGGCTCAGCTGGAACGTGCTGGCCAGCGACCCGGTGTTGGTCAGCTGGACAGTCCCCGTGGTGGAGCTGCCCGGCTTGGCCCCGGCGAGCGTGAAGATGACGCCGCACGCCCCAGGCGAGGTGATGTCGGTGCACGACGTGCCTGCACCTGCGCCGCCGACCTTGGCGAGGTTGGTGTGGTGCACGGTGCCGGTGGCAAACGTGCTGCCGCCGTTCACGGTGGTCACGGTCCAGGCGGCCAGGCCGCCGAAACCGATGAGTCCCATCGCGGCCAGCGAGCCGCTGATGAGAAGCCCCAAGCGGAGCCGTCTGCGCCCCTTGTCCTTGTTCTGCGAGGTGGCCGGATCGGTCATGTCGGTTGTCTCCACGGTGATGTTCCATAAGGCCCGGCGGTTGAAGAATCGAGCGGGAGGAAGTAGCGGGCATTGGCAACGTAGAGGGCCCATGCAACGGAGCAGTGGTCACTGGGCGACGTAGTGGCGACAGCGCAACAAGACATATGCAGGGGTTTTCACGAGGTCGAACTTGGCTCGTGACGGCGTCGCTAGAACCGCGTCGAGCGTTGTCGCGCCTGTCACCGCGGCGTGCAGAGCGGTCGAGGGACCCTGCGGCCCGCGATGGTCGTCGGCGGGACCTCTGTTAGGCTTCCCGCCGCGATGAGCGTCACCATCCTGGTGGGCGGGCAGTGGGGCGACGAGGGCAAGGGCAAGGTCATCGACCTCCTCGCCGATCGCGTCGACATGGTGGTGCGCTCGCAGGGGGGCAACAACGCCGGCCACACCGTCGTCGCCGAGGGCAAGGAGCACCGCTTCCACCTCATCCCCAGCGGCATCCTCAACCCGGCGACGGTGTGCGTCATCGGCCACGGGGTGGTCGTCAACCCCAGGGTGTTCCTCGAGGAGGTCGACAACCTGCACGCCCAGGGGATCAGCACCGCCAACCTGGTCGTGAGCGAGCGGGCCCACATGGTCATGCCCTACCACCCCGAGCTCGACCGGCTCGGCGAGGTGCAGCGCGGCGACGACCGGCTCGGCACCACCGCGCGCGGGGTGGGGCCG
>CATPBU010000105.1 GCA_955652455.1 Candidatus Dormiibacterota bacterium | reverse complement strand
AGATAAGGGAGTACCACGACAAGTACGAAGCCCTCAAAGCCACGGGTCTGGCGGAGTAGGCGATGTCGCAGGAGAACCTGGAGGTCGCAGACTGCATAGGATCACGCGGTCCATCACAACAAAAGGGGAGTACAACATGGCCGTCGGAATCCGCATCAGCTTGCCGGGCGTGGGCGTCGAGGAGTTCGACCGGATCGACGCAGAAGTCAACGTGCGTGGTGATCATCCGGACGGCCTCATCTTCTCTTGCTCGGGTCCGGTGGACGGGGGCTGGCGTGTACTCGATGGCTGGGAGTCGCGTGCGCAGTTCGACACTTTCATAGCCGAGCGCGTTGGGCCTGCTGTTGGAGCGGCTGGGAGCACGGCTCGGCCCGAGGTCGAGGAGTTCCCTATTCACGAGTACGCCACGCGTTAGCGGGCGGCGGGCCTCACCGAGTAGGGTCAGGTGCCGGTGTCCGGTGTGAGGCCGAGCTGGGCGAGGGCCCGAGACGAGTGCTTTCACGACTATGCGGGCGCCCTGCCACACCTCGGTCTGGCTTGCGCTCAGGACGAACACCGCTCGTCAGACGGGTCGGTCGACCGCGCTTCCGCAATCGCCGAGAAAAGCGAGCGTAAACCGGGCTACGCCGGCCCGACGCCCGCCGATCTCGCACCGCACGCGAGGCGAGCCGCGGGCCACGTCGTTAGGCTTTCTCCGATACCGGTCGACGACGGGACGAAGACGTGGCGAACAGCCCAGTGCGGTGGGGAATCCTCGGAACGGGTGGGATCGCGAGCACGTTCGTGACCGATCTCCGGCTGACCGACTCCGGCGTTGCCGTCGCAGTCGGGTCGCGCAGCCAGGGATCCGCGGACCGTTTCGCGGACGAGTTTGGCATCGCGAACCCGCATGGCAGCTACGAGTCGCTTGTGGCCGATCCGGACGTCGACGTGATCTACGTTGCGACGCCGCACCCGATGCACCACGACAACGCGATCCTCGCGCTGCGAGCCGGCAAGCACGTGCTGGTCGAGAAGCCGTTCACGATGAACGCCGCCGAGGCCCGCGAGATCGTTCGGGTGGCGAGGGAGAACGGGCTGTTCGCCATGGAGGCGATGTGGACCCGGTTCCTGCCGCACGTGGCCCGGATCCGGGACTGGCTCGCGCGGGGCGTGCTCGGCGACGTCGTCACCGTGACTGCGGACCACGGCCAGTGGTTCGCCGAGGATGCCGCGTTCCGGCTGTTCGCACCGGCACTGGGCGGCGGCGCGCTGCTGGACCTCGGCGTGTACCCGGTGTCGTTCGCGTCGATGGTCCTCGGCACGCCGAGCCGGATCGTATCCATGAGCGACCCGGCGTTCACCGGTGTGGACGCGCAGACGTCCATGTTGTTCGGTTACGACAGCGGCGCCCAGGCCGTGCTGACGTGCACCTTGCGGGCGAAGAGTCCGACGAGGGCGGCGATCGTCGGCAGCGACGCGAGGATCGAGGTCGAGGGCGACTTCTATGCTCCCGCGACCGTTACGCTCGTACCGAGGAAGGGCGACCCGACCCGCGTCGAGTCGGTGCACGAGGGCCGGGGCCTGCGCCACCAGGCCGACGAGGTCGCACGTCGGCTGGCCGCCGGTGACGTGGAGAGCCCGTTGATGCCGCTGGACGAGACAATCTCGATCATGGAGACGATGGACACCGTGCTGGTGCAGGCCCGGCAGATCGCATGAACGACGAACAGCATCCGGTAATCGCCCCGCTCGAGGCCTCGCGATAGGACGCGCCAGCTCCTCAATCAACGAGAAGGCGATGGTGTCTGTGCGCTGTGTAAGACGACCGTCGAAAGGGGCCTATGGAGCTCCACACTGGGCTTGTTCGAACTTGGCGAACCTGACGGAGCTACGGTCCCGTCTGCGGTCGCTCGCGGTGGTCGAGGCTTGATCCGGCCAGGCTGACTCAGCCCGACATCGCGGACATCGGCGCCGCGAGCAGACCCGGAAGCAATGCCGGGATGAACGGCACGAGGGCGGCGACGACGAGCAGGGAGACCCCCACCGCTCGTGAGAAGGCGACTCCGTGTCGCCAGATCTTCTCGACAAGGATCACGCCGGCGAGCAGGACCATGGCGGGAAGGTTCATCGCGCCCACAGCAACCAGAACGATCATCAGTCCCCAGCAGCAACCGACGCAGAACAGGCCGTGGTGAACCCCGACGCGCAGATCGCGTCCACGGCCCTTGTAGCTGGCGTAGTGGAAGAGTGACCCCACAGGCGTTCGGCAGTGGCGGAGGCACGCACCCTTCAAAGGTGTGAGCTGGTAGACACCCGCCAGCGCGAAGATCGCGACCCCGGCCCATTTCGCGGCGCTGGGAGCGCTCGCGAACAGCCTCTCAGCGCCCAGGAGCACTCCGTACACGGCGATGCCGAACGTCGCCCACGCGATGAGGTAGCCGGCGAGGAACGACGCGATGCCCACAAAGCGTTCCTGCGTCGTGGGCCGGGCCGCGACCGAGCGGATCCAGACGACGGCCATCGGCGCCACCGAGGGGAACATCATCGCGGCCATCATCACGACCCAGACCAACAGGAACCCCGCAAGCGAGAGTCCCATCGTGCCCAGGCCGACACCCATCGGTGCTGCCCAGGCCACGGTGCCGACCCACGCCAGCGCCGCGATCAGACAAAGGCCGATCCACCACGGGATGAGCTGGCTCAAGGAGATCCCGAGCCC
This sequence comes from Candidatus Dormiibacterota bacterium, assembly GCA_955652455.1. Next base: position 1,468 of record CATPBU010000105.1, on the reverse strand, counting down.
GGGGCGAACCGCGATATCCGCCTCAGCCCTCATACGCGAAGTCCGTGACGAAGCTGTTGGTGGCAGAGAACTCCGCGTGCCAATGGTCGTGGTACCGGACAGCACCGGCTTTCGCCTGGGTCAGCGGTTGGGCCACCGCACCCAGGAGGGGATTGGTGATGACCGGCGGAGTCGACCCATCCATGCCGACCATCTCCTGCGACTCCATTGACAGGAGGTCGCCGACTGTCGCCTTGAGCGAGCCGCCGCTTCGGCTGAACGAGATCGATGCGGGTGCGACGCCGGCAACCTCGGCGATCAGCGGGCCGAGAGCGGCCAGGTGCCCGCCGGCGCCGCCGGAGAATACGGCGCCCAATGCCTCGGACTGCTCTGGGGTCGCTCGGTCGTCGAGATAGAGAGCAACTTTCCAGTTGCCGTCGGTCATCCGCTTGGGTGTGTGCACGGCCATCACCGCGTTGAGCCCGGAGACGTCGACGCCGTCCTTCTGTCCGTCGGTCACGTGCCAGGCGAGCAGCACGTCGCATGCGTCCTTGGTCGCCGGTCCGAGCCAGATGCACGGGCAGCTCACGTCGCAGCTGCACGTCTCGAAGTAGTCCCCTTTCACCGAGAAGCCCATCGTGCTCGTCCTCCGTGCCCGAACGCGGGGTGCGCCCGAGGGCCTCGAATCATGCTCCGTTCACCTTAGAGATTGCGCCAATATGTGATCGGCGCGATTAGTATGGGCATCGAAGCGGTCGGCCGCCGAGCGGGAGATGTCCAGCGCCATGATCGCCAAGGAGTCCAAGGGTTTCGCAGACGAGGAAATCCGCAGCGAGCGCCTTGAAGCCGCGACCCGCGCTGAGCTGCCGCGCTGCCTGCCCAGCAATGACCTGCACACCGCATACCAAGCCGAGCTCCAGCACCGCCTTGATGCGGCACCCCAGCAGCGTGATCTGCTAAAGCCCGGTTGCGCCGACTCGAAGAGCAGCTCACGCGCATCCGTTAGCCGTACGAGTACGGCGAGTACGACTGGACACCCTCCTCGCCAAGCGCGCTGACATCCAGGGTGAACAGCAGCGGCTGCGTGAACTGGCTGCAGCCAAACACGATGGCCGTGACATTGAGTGGTGCTGCACGCAACTGTTCGGCCTGGTCGCGGCATGGGATGGCGCCGGTGACGGTCAGCGCACGCAGCTGCTCAGCGCGCTTTTCGAATCCATCGAGGCCGAGGCGCTGCCGCAGCGAGGCCTACAGCTCGTCGCCGTACCACGAGACGCGTGGCGTAGCTTCTTGCAAGTTTTGTACTGGAGCGGGAGACGGGATTCGAACCCGCGACTTCCAGCTTGGAAAGCTAGGTTTCAACAGCCCTTACGTAAGACCGATTTCGCTTGTGTGGAGCGGGAGACGAGACTCGAACTCGCGACATCCGGCTTGGAAGCTAGGCGATGTCATCTGCATTCGAGATCGCGCGAGAACCAGTGTAGAGCGT
>CATPBU010000104.1 GCA_955652455.1 Candidatus Dormiibacterota bacterium | reverse complement strand
CGCGGTGATCAGGTCCTTGATCTGCTCGTTGCCGAGGATCTTGTCGGCGCGCGCCTTCTCGACGTTGAGGATCTTGCCGCGCAGCGGGAGGATGGCCTGGTTCTTGCGCTCGCGCCCCTGCTTGGCCGACCCCCCTGCGCTGTCGCCCTCGACGATGAAGATCTCGCACTGCGATGGGTCCTTTTCCGTGCAGTCGGTGAGCTTGCCGGGCAGCGCCGAGCCCTCAAGAAACGACTTGCGCCGCACCAGGTCTCGCGCCTTGGCCGCGGCCTGGCGTGCGCGCGCGGCGGTGAGCGACTGGTCGACGATGCGGCGCCCGTCTGAGGGGCTCTCGTCGAGGAACTGCATCAGTGCGTCGCTGAGCACCGTCGAGACCTGGCCGGCGACCTCGCTGTTGCCCAGCTTGGTCTTGGTTTGCCCCTCGAACTGCGGGTCCTGGAGCTTGACGCTGATCACCGCGGTGAGCCCGTCGCGGACATCGTCGCCGCTGAGGTTGGCGTCGTTGTCCTTGAGGATGCCCGCTTTGCGGGCGTACTTGTTGAGCGTGCTGGTGAGCGCGGTGCGGAAGCCGGTGAGGTGAGCCCCGCCTTCCTCGGTGTGGATGTTGTTGGCGAACGCCAGCACCTGCTCGCTGAAGACGCTGCTCTGGTACTGGATGGCGAGCTCGATGAGCGTTCCCTCGATCTCGCGCTCCACGTACATGGGACGTGCGTTGACCACGGTGCGGTTGGCGTTGAGGTACCGCACCATCGCCTGGATGCCGCCCTCGAAATAGAACGTGTACTCGCGCGCGGGGTCCTCGGAGACAACGGTGATGCTGACGCCCTTGGTGAGGAAGGCGACCTCGCGTATGAAGTTGGCGACGATGTCCCAGCTGTGGTGAATGTCCTCGAACACCGTCGGGTCGGGCCACCAGTGGATGGTGGTGCCGTGCCGGTCGGTCTTGCCGACCACCGCCATGGGTGCGTCGGGTACGCCGCGCGTGTAGGTCTGGAGGTAGATACTTCCGCCCTTGTGCACCTCGGCGACCAGCCGCTCGCTGAGCGCGTTGACGACGGACGCGCCGACGCCATGGAGTCCGCCCGACACCTTGTACCCGCCGCCGCCGAACTTGCCACCGGCGTGCAGCTCGGTCAGCACCAGCTCCAAGCCGGGCTTCTTCTCGGTGGGATGCATGTCGACGGGGATGCCGCGACCGTTGTCGATCACCGACACCGAGTTGTCGGCATGGAGGGTCACGATGACGGTGTCGCACTGGCCCGCGAGTGCCTCGTCGATCGAGTTGTCGACGATCTCGCGGATCAAATGGTGCAGGCCACGCGAGTCGGTGGAACCGATGTACATGCCCGGGCGCTTGCGGACCGGCTCGAGTCCCTTCAGCGCGGTGAGCTGGGCTGAGGAATAGGAATCCTTCGGGCGGGCGCTCTCGTCGATCAGTGGGGGACTCCAGGGTGCGTTTGCCGGCGGGCGCGGCTGGATTGCGGCGAGCCCCTGACGCCACCGTCGGGCGGCACCTGAAGGCACGCGAAACTACAGTGAATTGTATCAGTTTCCGGCGGGACGACCGCCCGGCTGCGGCGCACCACAAACGGCGCCGGGCACTGGCGTTTGGAGGTCCACCGGACGTCCGCGTGGCGACCCGGATCACGGCGGTTGTGACCTTCGTAGCAGACTGCGCAGATGCCCCTCGAGGAGTATCGCCGCAAACGCGATTTCACACGCACTCCCGAACCCTCCGGGGACGAGCCGAGAGGCGAGCGACAGCGCGCCGTCGCGACAGCGAGTCCCGACTGGGACAGCCTGCCCCACGGCCACCGCTTCTGCGTGCAGCAGCACCGTGCGACGCGAATGCACTGGGACTTCCGTCTCGAGCACAACGGCGTGCTCCTTTCGTGGCCGATCCCGCGCGGACCCACCCTCGATCCCAAGGTCAAACGGCTGGCCGTGCACACCGAGGACCACCCCATTGACTACGGCGATTTCGAGGGTGTCATCCCGTCGGGATACGGAGCGGGCACGGTGCTGCTCTGGGACATCGGCACCTACGAGTGGTTGGGCGAGACCGCGCAGAACGTCGACGCCACCCTGGCCAGGGGCGACCTCAAGTTCCGCCTCTTCGGCACCAAGATCTGCGGCGAGTTCGCGCTGGTGAAGCTCGGCCGTCGCGGCCGGCGCGACCGCGGCGGTGCGGAGGACGACAAGAACTGGCTGATGATCAAGAAGCGGGACAACTGCGTCGTCGACGGCTACGAGGCCAGCGAGCACGAGGTGTCGGTGAAGACCGGCCGCAGCCTCGCAGAGATCGCCGCCGAGGGCGGTGGCGACCCGCGCGAGACTGCCCGGGCGGCACACGCCGCAGCACGCACCCATGGCGCAACACGCCCCCGCGTGTCGCTGCCTGCCCTGCCCGCGCCGATGCTCGCGACCAGTGTCGACCGACCGTTCAGCCGCGAGGGCTGGTTGTTCGAGTTGAAGTGGGACGGCGTCCGAGCGGTGGCCGGGGTCGACGGCGACACAGTGAAGGTCAACGGACGGAGTGGGCGTGACGAAACGTCGCGATACCCGGAGCTGGCCGCGCTCACTCCCGCGCTGCGCGGTCGCCGCGCCATCGTGGACGGTGAGATCGTGGTGCTCGACCCTGACGGGCGCCCGTCCTTCGAGCGTCTGCAATCGCGCATCAACGTCTCGCGCGACAGCGATGTGCGCCGGGTGATGCGCGAACACCCCGCCACCTTCGCGGTCTTCGACCTGCTCTGGCTCGATGGCCGTGACCTCATGGGAACCTCGTTGCGCATCCGCAAGAAGACACTCAAGGACGTGCTCGGTGCCGTCGATGGCATCCTGTACACCGACCACGTCGAGCGCGACGGCGAGGATTTCTTCGCGGCGGTGAGCGGGCGCGGCATCGAGGGCATGGTCGGCAAACGTGCGGACTCGACCTACCAACCGGGGCGGCGCAGCCACGACTGGGTGAAGGTCAAGGCGTGGCAGACGCAATCGTGCGTCATCGCCGGCTGGACCGGCGGCCGTGGCCGGCGCGCCAACCAGATCGGCGCACTCATCCTCGGGGTGTACGACGGCGACCGGCTGGTGCACTGCGGTCAGGTCGGGACCGGTTTCGACGACGCTATGCTGCGCGTGCTACGCAATCGGCTCGACGCCCTGGTCACGGACGAGAGCCCGCTCCGACCGGTGCCGCGAACCAGCGAGCCGGCCACCTGGGTCCGCCCCGAGCTGGTGTGCGAGGTCCGGCACGCGGGCTGGACTAAGCAGGGCATCCTCCGCCACCCAGCATTCGTAGGGTTGCGCGACGACATCGCGCCAGAAGCCTGCCGCCGTGAGGTGCCGGCGCCCGTCGCAACAGTTCTCGCCGTTGCGGACGCCGGCGCATCGCCGGGCTCGCCGGCGACCGCGGCCCTGGACGGCG
>CATPBU010000103.1 GCA_955652455.1 Candidatus Dormiibacterota bacterium | reverse complement strand
GGCCAGGATGCCGGCCGCGATGCTCCTCCCGACGGTGTGGTTTGGCCGACCGCGGTAGCTGTCGAAGGCGCCGGTCAGGGGATGGAGGAAATTGCCCATCCTTGTGGCCAGGTGGAAGCGGTCCGGGATGCGCTCTCGAACGAGGTCGGAGACGAGCGCCAAGCTCCAAGCGACGATCATCGCCGCCGCGAAGACGACGAAACCGGTGACTGCAAGGATCTTGAGACGGTCGCGCGCGAGGACCGCAGCGGCCAGCGCCCACCAGGACATGGCCAGCGTACCGGCCATGCGGCTGGCCAGGAGCGAGGCCACCATGGGGCCGTGTCCCGTCACCTCGCCCAAGCGGAGCGCGCGGACCGCGTCACTACCGACGCCGGCCGGTACGACCTGGTTGACGAAGAGCCCCTTGAGGTACCAGGAGCCGAGGAAGCTCCAGTCCAGGTGGTGGCCGCAGCCGCGCAGCAGAACTCCCCACTCGGCGACGCTGGCCACGACGGAGAGTGCGGCAAGGCCCACCGCGATGACGGTCCAGCCCGGGGCAAGATGCCCATAGAGTTGCAGCGCCTTGGGCAGGTCGACCCCATGGATGAACACCGCCACCGCGATCGCGCTGCCCGCCAGCCTCACCCATGGGGAGCCCAGGAAGGTGGATAGGACATGTCGGAGACGGGTCAGGCTCACATCGCCCTAATCATCGTCTGTCACGTCAGGCGCCGGGTTGCCCAGGTTCAGCGCGTCACCCACCGGCGCAGATCGATGGGCGAACCACCCTCCCGGGGTCATAGACACCGATCGCGCCAAACGCTACCCTAGAGCTTGGAGACGTTTTGGGGGGTTGGGGAATGGAAGGACGGCTCTCGCCGACATACCGGAAGCAGGCGCAGTGGCTTGCCGACCTGCACGAGGATCTCGACCTGATCCGCTATCCGACGCGGGTTGAGATGCTGCGCGCGGTGGATGAAGCGGCACACCGGGCGGACAGCTTGGCCCGGCTGGAGCACGCCTTGCAGCGCCTGCGCCTGCCTGATCTCAAATAGCCCGGCGCTGCTTCCAAGCTGGATGCAGCGCGCTCCCGTCCTGCTCTCCAGCCGCCTCGCCACAATCGGGTAACCATGCGCTCGGCAGACGCGTGGGCTCAGTGTTCGGCCGTCCCCAAGAAGGTCCGCCAAATGCGTGCCATGGTCCTCTCGGCGACCCGGACGCCGCTTGAGCCACGTGATGCTCGGGATCCCGCGCTCGGCCCAGGGCAGGTTCTCATCGAAGTGAGCGCCTGCGGCATCTGCCGCACCGATCTGCACGTCGTCGACGGCGAGCTCACGGAGCCCAAACTTCCGCTCATTCCTGGACATCAGGTGGTCGGTCGTGTGCTGGCGATCGGCCCCGGGGTTGAACGACTCACTGTGGGCGAGCGTGTCGGCGTGCCATGGCTGGGGTGGACGTGCGGTGAGTGTCGCTACTGCCGTTCCGGACGCGAGAACCTCTGCGGTTCGGCGCAGTTCACGGGGTACAACCGCGACGGCGGGTACGCGGAGCTGTGCGTCGCGGACCATCGCTTCTGTTTTCAGATCCCGGCGGGTTATCCAGACATACAGGCGGCACCATTGCTGTGTGCCGGTCTGATCGGTTACCGCTCACTGCGGGCCGCTGGTGACGCCGAACGACTTGGCTTGTACGGCTTCGGCGCGGCGGCTCACATCGTCATCCAGGTCGCCCGTCACGAAGGTCGGCGCATCTTCGCCTTCACCAGAGACGCAGACGACGCTGCTCAACGGTTTGCCAGGGAACTCGGCGCCGAATGGGCAGGCGACGCATTGAGACACGGCCCCGAGGAGCTGGATGCCGCGATCATCTTCGCCCCGGTTGGTGAGCTCGTGCCCGCTGCCCTACGGGCAACAGCCAAGGGAGGCACTGTCGTGTGCGCCGGGATCCACATGAGCGACATACCCTCGTTTCCCTTCTCGATTCTCTGGGGGGAGCGGACACTCCGTTCCGTGGCCAACCTGACCCGCCGCGATGGAGAGGAGTTTCTGCAGCTGGCACCACGCATCCCCATCCGCACCGAAACGGAAACGTACGCGCTCGACCAGGCGAATTCGGCGCTCGACAACCTGCGCAGCGGTCACGTCCGCGGCGCCGCGGTGCTTCTCGTCCACCCGCAGTGAGGTGCCAGCCGGTCAGAAGTTACTTCGCCGGCGCTCCGCGGAAACGCTCTTCCACACCGACGGCCACGCGGAGCGCAACCTGGCTCGTTCGGCAAGCTCATGCGCGATCAGCTCACCAGATACGAGGCAGGTGGTCGGCACGGTCTCGGCGGCCCGTCTTAGCCACCTCTCCGCGACGACCGTGTCCTGGTGTTCGCCGAGAACTGTCTGCAGCCGGCTCACGGCCACCGCGAAGCGCGCCGCGCGCCTCCCCGCCATCGGTGCCAGCGCCTCGGCGGCGTACCGGCATCGCTTGGCCTTGATCCTGACCTCGTGCAGCGCGGCATCCGGAGGGTGGTCGACGAGCGCATCCACTGCGGCGGCCAGCCGTCGCCAGCGCTTGCGCACAAGCCTGTACATCGCCCTGACATCGCGCTCTCGGTGCGGCCGTCCGCCCTCGGTGAGAGGTTGCTGCGGGCCGGCGAGGCTGACCAGCTCATCGAGCAGGCGGTCGTAGCGCTCGGTACGCATCGCGGCGAGCATCGACGCTCGGATGTTTCGTGCCTGGCGCTGAAGCCGCATCAGGAGTGAACGTGCCACGGACGCGTCGCCGGCAGGAAGGGCTTCGATTGCACGTTGTAGGTTACCGGCGAGGACTTGATTGTCGCGCAACCCGCCGACCTCCTTGCCAAGCCACCGCAGCTCCTCTCGGACCCGCTCTGCCTTGCCTTCGATGACGAAGCCAATGAACGTCCCGAGATCCGAGCGCAGTCGTCGCGTCGCAACGCGAAACTTGTGCACGCCCTCCTCGTCATCGCCGAGGCGCACGAGCGCATCACGCCGAAGGAGTTGCACCACAGATTTGGCGATGGCATGTCGGACCAGCTCGTCCGGCCCTGGCTTGGCCGCGAGGTCGGACACCACCACCTCGGGAGGATGAAACGCATCGGCGCCCAGAGCGCGGATCACCTTGGGGACCGGCCCATCAGCGTGACAGCCGGCTGCGGTGAGGCGAGCCACGGCTGCGCGGACAACGTCACGCGCTTTTCGGCTGTCTTCCTTCATCTCGATCTCGATCTCACGGAACCGACCGGTGACACGCCGTCCCTCGCGCACTGACACGGCGTCGTCGGCGATCTCAGCGAGGACAGTTCCGTCGGGCCCGAGAATCTCAATGGGCGTACGGGACGTGTGCAGCCGCGCCACCGGGATCAGCGGACGGCCGCGTACGTACGCGCGGACGAGGTCAGCTGCCTCTGGCGGGACGGCCGCAGCGTCGCCCGCAAACCTCAGCTCCTGGCGTTCCAGAGTCTGGCCGGCAGCGGCGCTGGGGAGCTTGAGCATCCAGGCGAGGCCGCGCTCGCCGGTCCGGTGACGCAGCGTCACGTCCCAGCGGGTGAGCTGGAGTTCCGGGCTGTCGTAGTACGTTGCCGCGAGCTCCAGTCTCGGCCGTGTCACTGCAACTGCCCCCGCGATGAGCCCGTCCATCGCCGGGACCCGGAAACCCGCTGCAGCGCTCAGCTTCGCCTCCCGTTCGAGGCTCATCGCTTGGGTCCCGGGGCGCTCTTGGCGGCGGCCCGAGCGCGGCACGGGATCAGTGGGCCAAGCCACCTACAACGGCGAGGGCCAGCCAGATGCAGCCAATCACCACCGACAGCATGGTGCCCCAGGCCCGCAGTCGCTGACGCCGCCGATGGCTTTGCAGGGCTGAGACGCGAGACGGGTAGCGCGACCGCAATACGTCTTGGCCGACCAGCGCGACCACGGGCCCTTCCATGCTCTCGAGCACCTCCCGGCGTCCCGCCCTCGTGCTGGCCGCGGGAAAACACTTGAAGCAGTGTTGTCACCGGGGATGCTCGTCGGTGCGGAGGCGGCCGAGCCCGCAGCATGCGCTCAGCAGCCGGGAGCGTCTGTCCGCGGACGTACGGACCTGTCGTCTGCAGAGGGTCAGCGCTCGCCGGCGCGTCCAGCGGATACCGTCTCGGCCAGCGTGGCTGCAACGGCGGCGATGGTCAGCGCGCCGCAGGCGATGCTGTCGGCAACGAGTCGCTGGACCGCGGCCTCAGCCGCGGTCGGGTTACCGTTGGTGATCAGCGACTGCGTCTGCAACAGTCGCGTCCGCAGCACCTCGAGTCGGTAGCCTCCGGCCCGAAAGCCATCCTCGGCGGCAGCGAGGTGAACTGTCGCCGAAGCGGCGTCGCCCGTTGCCAGCGCAAGGCGTCCGCGCGACCGGTGCAGATGTGCGACGTTCATCCGACCCCGTTGCTGCGCGCCGACATCGTCGACCAACCGGGCGGCGTCGTCGTTGCGTCCCGCCGCCAGCAGCGCTTCCACCGCAGCGTCGGGGAGAGCGGTCCCCGCTGCCCACCAGGCGGACGGCAGCACGCGCTCGGCCACCTCGACTGCACCGCTGACGTCCTGCGTGGCCAGCCGGAATCGCAGGATCTCCCACCACTGTTCGGCGAGTTCTTGGCGCTCGAGCTCGTCGTTCAAGTCGGGGACCAGGAGTCTGGCCTCGTCGAAGCGACCAAGCTCGCTGAGAATCACCGAGAGCACGCCTCGACCCCATGAGAGTGGTGTTCGTGTGCCGTACTGATCGGCAAGCCGGTTGAGGTGCTCGATGGAGGCCACGGCGGTGTCCAACTCGGCTGCCCAAAGGTGGAGCCAGCCGGCGTAGTACGCGGCCATCATCTCCGTCCACGGATCCTGCCTGCGCTCCCGGTACAGCTCGAGCAGCGGCGCACACTCGGCGACGCGTCCGTACGACTCGAGCACGCTCAGGGTGTTGCTGAGGGCTTGTCCGGCGAGGTCGTGCAGCTCGAGGGCCGTCGCCTCGTCAAATGCGTGATGCAGGTGGACCAAACCCTCATCGCGGCGCCCCTGGTCGCACTGCGCGGAGCCCAGCCACAGCGCAGCTGCGATGCGCGCGCTGGTGGCATCAGCCCGTTCCGCGATGTCTGCGGCGCAGGCAGCCAATTCCTCCGCATCCGCGAACTCGAGCTGATAGGTGTGCAGGCTCGAGAGCCGCACGTACGCAGTGGCCAACTCCTCGCTCGGCCCGGCCACCTCGAGGGCCTGCCGCGCCAGTTCGTACTCATGGCGCGCCCGCTGATGCTGAGAGCGTTCCCAGCGGCAGCGACCAAGGCTCAGCCGATGGCGTGCTGCCTCCAGGTGATCGCCGTGCTGCTCGAGCATTGTCACCCCGCGCTCCAGCCGCTCCTCCGCATTCGCGGCGTCTCCGGCTCGGTGACCGGCCTCGCCCCAGAGGCAGAGCAGGCGACCACGTTCGGCGCCGTCGGCGGCGTGTTCGATGGCCCGCGCGTAGAGTTGCGCGGCGTCGGCGTGGGCGTGGTGACGCGTCGCCTCC
>CATPBU010000102.1 GCA_955652455.1 Candidatus Dormiibacterota bacterium | reverse complement strand
GCTCATGACCCGCGGCGCGCTGACCACATTCTCGATCGCCAACGACGTCGCCAAGTACTTCGCGATCATCCCGGCGATCTTCGTGGTTGCTCTTCCCGAGCTGGGTGCCCTCAACGTGATGCGCCTGCATTCGCCGAACAGCGCGGTGCTGTCGGCGGTCATCTTCAACGCGCTGATCATCGTGGCGCTGATCCCGCTCGCGTTGCGCGGCGTCACCTACCGAGCCATCGGCGCGGCCGCGCTGCTGCGCCGCAACCTGTTGATCTACGGCGTCGGCGGTCTCATCGCCCCCTTCGCCGGCATCAAGCTGATCGACCTGATCGTCACCGCGCTGCACCTGGTCTAGGAGACAACCACCATGCGGAGATTGCTCACGGAGCTCAACACGGCAGTGCGGATCACTCTCTTCATCGCCGTGCTCTGCGGGGTCGCCTACCCGCTGGTGATGACCGGCGTCGCCCAGGTGGCCTTCAACGGCAACGCCAACGGCAGCCTGGTGACCGACAAGAACGGCAATATCGTTGGCTCGGCACACATCGGCCAGTGCTTCTACAAGACCATGACCGGCAAGAGCGGCAACACCATCTTCGCGACGACCAAGGATGACCAGGGCAACGCGATCTTCGTCGTGGACCCGAGGTACTTCCAGAGCCGCCCGTCCTTCACCGTCGATGCCAACGGCAACCCGCTGCCGTGCAACGCGGCCAACTCCACCGGGAGCAACCTTGGTCCGAGCAGCAAGACGCTGGTCAGCCGCGTCACCGGGTACACGGACTACCTGCGCAGCCTCGGGGTGGCCAAGAATGCCGACGGCAGCGACGCGCCGATGCCGGTGGACCTCGTCACCGGGGACTTCACCGGCTTTGACCCGGACATCAGCGAAGCCGCGGCGCTCGCCCAGGTGAACATGGTCGCCGCTGCCCGTCACCTCGACGCCGCCAAGCTGACCGCGCTCCTGGAAGCGCACGTTGCCGGCCGATCCCTGGGCATCTTCGGGTCACCCCACGTCAACGTGCTTTCCCTCAACATGGCACTCGATGGCGGTGCAGCCTCCTGAGCATGGCTCAGCCAGCGCAGCGGTCGCGCTGACCGAACCGGCCCCGCGTCGTGGGCTGCTCAAGGTGTACCTCGGCGCCACGCCCGGTTCGGGGAAGACCTTCGCGATGCTGCGCGAGGGTCGTGAGCGGCGCGAGGATGGCGAGGACGTCGTCGTGGGATTCGTCGAGACGCACGGGCGACACCGCACCGCGGAAGCCGTCGGGACCCTCGAGGTGATCCCGCGCATCTCTGTGACCTACAAGGGCACGACGCTCTCCGACATGGACGTTGACGGTGTCATCGCGCGCCATCCGCATGTGGCGCTCATCGACGAGCTGGCCCACACCAACGCACCCGGCCTGCGCCACGGCAAACGGTGGCAGGACATCGAGGAGATCCGCGACGCGGGCATCGACGTGGTCAGCACCATGAACATCCAGCACCTCGAATCGGTGAAGGATCTCGTCGAACAGATCACCGGGATCAGGATCCATGAGACCGTGCCCGACTCGGTGCTCGACGCGGCGGACGAGGTGCAATTCATCGACATCACGCCGGAGGCTCTGCGCAAGCGCATGAAGCACGGCAATGTCTACGCACTCGAGCGCATCGACACAGCGCTGGAGAACTTCTTCCGACCGGGCAACCTCGCCGCCCTTCGCGAGATCGGGCTGCGCTTCGTCGCCGAGCGCGTCGGCGACACGCGCGGCGGGGTGCAGGCACCGCCGGAGGACGTCATCGTCGCCGTCTCGGGTCGCGCGACGGCGGAGCAGCTGATCCGGCGGGCGGTCCGGCTGGCGCGGCGCCGCCGCGGGCTCTGCACGATCGTGCATGTGCACGAGCACGCCACCTCACCCGACGCTGATGACACGGTGTATCGGCGCCTGGCGGCGGAACTGCAGTGTGCGGTGGTCGAGCAGGATGGGGGAGACATCGCCGCCGCGGTGATCGGTACCGCACGTGAGCGCGCGGCCCGGCACGTTGTCATCGGTGAACCCAGGGCGGCCGGGCTGGTGGGCTCTCTGCGACCGAACATCGTCGACCGCGTGGTCGAGGGATTACCGGACGTCGACGTCCACGTGATCGCACGACACGGCATCGCTGCCGGTGACAGCCTCGAGCGTCCTGACCCGGACAGCCTGCTTCGCGGTCTCAACGCGGACACGCACGGCATCGGCAGCCTGCGCATCTACATCGGCTACGCGCACGGCGTTGGGACGACGACGGCCATGCTCGACGAGGCTCGGCGCCGCGCCGGGCGCGGCACCGACGTGATCGTGGCGGCTCTGCCGAAGAGCAGGCACGACCGGCTCGACGGCCTCGGACTCCTCGGCGGCAGCCGCGCCGCGGCAGCCCGGGAAGTCCTCGACCTGCCCGCGCTGCTGGCGCGCAATCCGGAGGTGGCCGCTGTGGACGATCTCACCGGGCCGACGACCACCGATGAGCTCGTCGCCGATGTCATCCCGCGGATTCGTGCTGCGGGCATCACGGTCATCGGCACCGTGCAGATGAGCGACCTGCGCAGCACGGTGACTGTCATGGGTTCGCTGCTCGATCGCGATCCCGACAGTCCTGTCATCGATGATGCGACCGTCGACGCCGCCGACGAGGTGGAGCTCGTCGACATCGTGCCGTCCGAGCTCGAGGAGCGCCTGCGCGACGGCCTGATCATGAGCCCGCGAGCCGCCGTGCACGCGCTCCAGGGCAGCTTCCGCCCCACCGTGCTGGCGACCCTGCGCGAGCTCACCTTCCGTCGGGTGGCACAGCACACCGATCGCCGCCTGCTCAACTACATGGCGTCAAAACGGATCGCAGCTCCGTGGGAAGCGCGACCGCGCGTGCTGGTGTGCGTTCCACCGCTTCCCGGACAGGAGAGCCTGATCAGCTCCGCCGCCCGCTTTGCGGCGAGGCGGGACGACGTGCTGACCGCCATCTCGGTTCGGTCGAGCCATCGGACCGACCAGGAGAAACGGGTGCTGGGAGCCTACGCAGCCCTGACTCACCAGCTGGGGGGCGAGTTTGTGACCGTCGACGGCAGCGACGTCGCGGCCACCATCGCCGCGTATGCCCGAGGCCATCGGATCACCGAGATCGTGCTGATGCGCACCCCGGGACGCCGCCAGTCGCGCACGCTGCGACGGCTGATCCGCCTACTCGTCGACGTCGACGTTCACATCCTCGCCAGCGACCGCTGACGGCTCGGCAGCAGGGAGTGCGAACGCGAACCTGCCGCCCTCGCCGTCGCGCGGCTCCTCGACCCAGACGCGTCCCGCATGTGCATCGACGATCCCACGGACGATCGCGAGCCCGAGGCCCGTGCCGATGCCGGCGTTGCTGCCGCTACCGTCTTCGGATCGCACAAAGCGCTCGAAGACGCGCTCGCGCTGATCCGCGGGGATACCCGGACCGCGGTCGATGATCCGCACCACAACCATCGAACGCTTGCCGGGCGCAGCCTCGATACGGATCGGGCTGCCCGGTGGCGCGTACCGGTCGGCGTTGGCGAGCAGGTTGTCGAACACCTGACCAAGCCGGGGCCAATCGGCGACCACCTCCAGAGGGTCACCGATGTCTACGACCACCGGACGTTGAGGGGCGGTTCGGTGCAGCCGCTCGACCGCGGCGTCGATCGCTTCGTGCAGGTCGACGTCGGCGAGGTGGAGACGCAGGGCATGCCCCTCGATGCGACCCAGGTCGAGCATGTCGGACACCAGCCGTGCGAGATGCCGTGTCTCACCGACGATGCTCTGCACCTCGGTGTGCAGCACGGGAGCCAGCGCCGGGTTGTCGAGCAGGCCGGTGGTGCCGGTGAGAATGGTGGCCAGCGGAGTACGAACCTCGTGGGACACGTTGGCGAGCAGATCGGCGCGCAGCCGGTCCGTCTCCTCGAGCACATGCACCTGCTGTTCGGTGCGAGCCAGCCGGACGGCGACTGCGGCGGCCTCCGCCTGCTCCTGGTTGAGCCGCGCCAGGTCGTTGTTGGCTCGACGCAGGTCGGCCGACAGCGCCTCGGCGTTCAACTGGGCGCGCCGGCGGCGAGAGCCGAGACCACCGACCAGCCCGGCAGCGCCGAAGAACACGAGCAGGTTGACAACGTCGGTCTCATCGGCGATCGAGAGCGTGTGCAGCGGAGGGACGAAGAAGTAGTCGACGAGCAGGAAGCTGACCGCTGCTGCGACCAGGGCAGGGACGAGCCCGCTGACCACAGCCAGGATGGCGACGATGGCCAGGTAGACGAAGATGTAGTCCCGTGAGGTCCCGCCACCCAACGGCAGCAGCGCGACGGTGGCGAGGACCGGTGCCACCAGCGCGGAGCCAACACCAAGGAGACGGCGCGTCGGGCCGGCGCGGCTGCCCTTCATCAGTCGAGCCTAGTGTGCTGCCGGCTCGGGCGCCGCCATGTTCCACAGGACCACGGACACGCCCGAAGCGTCGGTCGGACGCTCCATCTGGGCCGCGGGTGTTCCCATCTCGTCCGCATCCTCGGTGAGGAGGACGACGCGGCCATCTCCATCGAAGTACTGGAGGGCGCGCTGCGCGCCGGTGGTCCAGTCGCCCGTCCCCGCTGCGTACACGAGGCGATGCCGGGCCCGAGGCCCGCACCTAGCCTGTACGGCGCGAAAAGCGGCGTGGGCGTCCTCGTCGAGGAGGTAGGGATCGACTATCTCCCGCAGTTGCCTGGCCGCCTGGCTGTACGCGGCGCCACCGACAAAGAGGAATAGCAATGGCGCGCCCGCGGAAGCCTCGGCCGCGATATCGACGAGCGCGGTCACCTCATCCGTCGAGCCGTGCAGCAGCGCGATCACGGGCGGTCTGCCATTCGGGTCGGTGGCAATCCGCAGCCGCTCGATCATCTCAGCGTGTGGCACCCGGCCGGGCCGACCACGGCGGCGGCGGCGCCATTGGGTTGCCGCGACGATTGCCAGTCCGAGCAGGGTCAGGCTGCCGCCAAAGAGCGTCGCCAGAGGTTTGGCGAAGAGGTTCGTCGTCCATGCAGTCACGACGAGGACTGACGTGATCACGCCGATGGCGAACACCGGCGTGGACGTGTGCACGCGGATGTCGGCCTGCCCCGACCCGACCGGGCGGCCCTGATGCCGCCGTTCTCGCCAGCGCACGATGTCGAGCGAGACGCAGGTCACACTGAAGGCGCCCAGCAGTCCGAACGCGTACAGATCCCCGAGCACGATGGCGCTGCCGCGGGTGATGACGACGATCGCGACGGGAACCCCCGCTGCCACCAGGATGGCCCAATGGGGTGTGTCGCGGAACCGATTGCGTTGCTGCAGAAACTCGGGAAGGAAGCGCATCCGCGACAGCGCGAGGAAGACGTGGTAACAGCCGATCGTCGCTGTGTTGGCCGCGAACACGAGAAGCAGAGCAGCGGTCAGCGCCACCTCCGTCTGCAAACCCGGCCCCGCGGCGTAGCCGGCGAGAAGCGAGATGAACTGGTTCGGGTCGGTGGCGCCTTTCAGCAAGGTCGTCGACCACAGCGTCAGCAGCGGACTGGTAAGGGCGACGGTGACGATCACCAGCACCATCGTCCGTGGCGCCACGCGGCGGCGGGGCTCGGCCATCGCCGGGGACAGCTGCGAGATGCTCTCGAGGCCACTGAACGCCAGGAACGCTCCCGCGTAGCCGGTGAGCAGGCCGAGGCCGGTGAGATGGGCGGAGAAGACCTGGGGCACCGCAGCCAGCGCGGGGCCGAGGCCGGCGTGTGCGATCACCGCGACCACCACGCTGAGCTGGCTGAGCACCGCCGCGGCAGCGATCACCGCGGTGACCTTGGCGTCGGCGCTGATGCCCATGAGGTTGAGCACGGCGATGAACACAAGTGCGGCGACGGTGCACGGCACCACGACGCCGATCACAGCCGGGGCAACGGTGCCGAGGTAGGTGACGCCGGACACCGCGCTCAGCGCCGAGGTGAGGAAGTAGTCGACCAGGATCAACAGTCCGCCGATGAGCCCGACCCAGCCATTGACGGCATGGGTGCCGACGGTGACGACGCCTCCCCCCTCGGGATAGCGGATGGTCACCTCCGCGTACTTGGCGGTCAGCAGCACGAAGACGATGAGAGTGAGTCCGACGAACAGGGCGGCGTGCAACCCGAACTGCGCGAACAGGATGCCCGGCGTGTAGTACACCGAGGTGCCGAGATCGGCGAAGACCACCGCCCAGCAGAGAACGGGCCCGAGCCCTGCGATCTTGCCGCGACGTGACGCTCGTTCGGTCTGCGCAGGCACTGCGGTTGCCATCTGCGTCAGGGCACTCTACGCGGTGGGATCCTCGGTGTGGAACTGAGCGCTGCGCAGCTCTGAGCCAGCGACTCGTAAGCGCGCAGGGATGCGGTGATGGGAGGTGACAGGCTTACGAGGAGCTGTCGTCGAGGGCCTCGAGAAGACGGCTGAGCCGCCACAGCGCGGGCAGCGCGGCCTCGATCGCGGCGCCGTCGGCGAGGTCGAGCTTCGCCAGCGCCTCTTCGATGATCGCGGTGCGGTGGGTTCGCCACCCGGTGACCCTGGCCTGGCCGGCGGCGGTCAGGTTGAGGCAGCCGCCGCGCCCGTCGCTGGGATCCGCAGTGCGCTCGAGGATGCCCGTGGCCACCAGTCTGCTGATCAGCGTGCTGACGGTGTTACCGGCCACCCCCATCTGCGTCGCCGCGTCGTTGACACGGATGCCGGGAGCGGCATCCACCACCTGGACCAGCTCAACCTGCGCGTCGGGCAGCGCCTCGATGTCCATGCGGCGGGCGATGGCACGGCGGAGCGCCCGACGGAGACGCGCGATCGTCTGCCCCAGGTCGACGCGTTCGGCCCGGCGCGCCCAGCCGTGCGCCTTGCGAGTGGGTTGGAGCTGCGTGACTGGCCCCTCGGTCACAGCGGGATGGTAGGGGGAAGTACGCCACTCGCGCGATCCCGCGCAGGCGATCAGCCGCGGAGGCGGCGCCACCAGGACAGCGAGCGGATCCGTTCCAGCTCGGCTGTGGCCGTGTCGGCCACCTGCATCTGCTGGTGCAGCAGGCTGATGACCTCGCGTTCACGGTCGTATGCCTCAGCGAGGTCACGCCGACGGGTCGCCTGCTCCATGCCGGCCCTTTCGCGCCAGGTGCGCAGCCCGACGGTCAGGGTGCCGATGCGGCGGTCCTTCTCGGCGATCTCAGTGCGCAGCCGGATCATCTCGACGAAGTTGTCGATCGCCAGCAGCTGGAGGGAGAGGATGACCGGCGTGTCCGCGACCGTGGCAGGCTTGGCCAGCGTGTCCGTCCGCGTGCCGACCAGCTCGATGATGCGCTCGCGAGTGTCCTCGATCGAATCGACCGCGGGGGTGGGGTGCAGTGCCATGGGATCTCCTGGGGGAACGTGGAGTGGGGATGGAGAGACCTGCTGGGCCGACCGTACACCGGAATCGCCGTCAGCGCACGTTGTGGCAGCGACTGCGCAGCCCCTCTGCGACCTCGCCTCCGTCCCGGCTACGCTCGCAGTCCATGGCACACGATCTCGACGACTACTGCGCGGCCAACCAGCCCCGCTTCGTGGACGAGCTCATCGAACTGTTGCGGATCCCGAGCATCTCGGCCGACCCCGCCCGGGCCGCCGACGTCCGTCGCAACGCTGAGCACGTCGCCACGGCGGCACGAGCGGCTGGGTTTGGCACGGTGGAGGTGGTCCCGACGGATGGGCACCCCGCGGTCTACGCCGAGCGGATCGTCGACGAGTCGCTGCCGACGGTGCTGGTCTACGGGCACCACGACGTGCAGCCGGTCGATCCGCTCGATGAGTGGGTGTCGCCCCCGTTCGAGCCCGAGGTGCGCGACGGCAGGCTGTACGCGCGCGGCGCGGTCGACGACAAGGGGCAGGTGTACATGCACCTCAAGGCGGTGGAGGCGCACCTGCGCACCCGGGGCGAGCTGCCGCTCAACCTGCGCCTGCTCGTCGAGGGTGAGGAGGAGATCGGCTCGGAGCACTTCGAGCAGCTTGTGGAGACGCTGGGCGACCGACTCGTCGCCGACGTCGCGGTGATCTCCGACACCGGGATCTTCGCGCGCGGTGTGCCGTCACTGACGGTGGGGCTGCGCGGTCTGAGCGGGGTGGAGGTGGAGGTGCGCGGCCCGTCGCTCGATCTCCATTCCGGCGCGTTCGGCGGCGCGGTGCAGAACCCGATCGAGGCCCTGGCGCGGATGCTGGCCTCGCTCAAGGACCCGGTCAGCGGCCGGGTGTTGGTGCCCGGCTTCTATGACGACGTGGTCGAGCCCACCGAGGAGGAGCGCGCCGGGTATCGGTCGCTGCCGTTTGACGAGGCGACCTTCCGGGCGGACGCGGGCGGGATCACTCAGACGGTGGGCGAGGAGGGGTGGAGCGTGCTCGAGCGTCGCTGGGTGCGTCCGACACTCGAGATCAACGGCATCTGGGGCGGCTACCAGGGTCCCGGGAGCAAGACGATCATCCCGGCCCGTGCCGGCGCCAAGATCAGCTGCCGGCTGGTGCCGGCGCAGAAGCCCGCGGTCATCGGAGAAGCGGTGGCGGAGGCGCTGCGGGCGTCGACGCCGGTTGGTGTGACCGCCGAGGTGACGGTGCGCGAGGGTGGCAACCCGGTGATCACGCCGACCGATCACCCCGCAGTCCGGGCGGCGTCGCGCGCCATGGGCGCGGTGTTCGGCACGGAGCCCGTGATCATCCGCGAGGGTGGCTCGATCCCGCCGGTCGAAGTCTTCCAGCGCCTGCTCGGCATCCAATCGGTACTGGTCGGCGTCGGCCTCCCCGATGACCACATCCACGCGCCCAACGAGAAGTTCGACCTCGACCACTACGCCATGGGAGTGCGCGTGCTGGCGCGACTGTGGGACGAGATCGCCAAGGAGATGGGATGAACATCGATCCACCACCGCCTCACGAGCCGCCGCCCCCGTACCCTCAGTACCCGGCGCCGATGGGGGCGCCGGCGTACCCGGGAGCTCCGCCCGCGGCCGCCGCATGGGGGCCGCCTGGACCCGCACCCGGACTCATCTATGCATCCTTCTGGACGCGTTTCCTCGGGTACCTAGTCGACATCCTGCTGCTCACCGCGGTCGAGCTGCCGGTGACCGTACCGCTGCTGTTCGCTCCAGCCCTCCAGTTCATCCACGACCACCCGATGGCCAGAGGTCAGGCACTCCCGCCTTTCCCGACCGACCTCTCCAACCGGTTCCTGATCCTGGGGGTCGTCGGCGCCCTGGTCAGCGCCCTGTACTTCGGCGGCCTGGTGGCGTGGCAGGGGCGCACTCTCGGACAGCGCGCCATGGGCACGTTCGTGGTC
>CATPBU010000101.1 GCA_955652455.1 Candidatus Dormiibacterota bacterium | reverse complement strand
CGTAGACACGACACAGCTCCTTGATCGAATGGTCGCAGACGCCTCCGAAGAAGAGCGCCTTCCACGAGTCGGCGAACGCCCAGAAGGCGTTGGGTGCGTGCGCACGCACCGCGGAGCTCTCTGGACGCGGCGTCCCCTCGCGTGCGCAGCGATGCATCTCCTCCTGCATGCGCTCGTCCATCGCCCCGAGCGGGACGTAACTGATGCGGTTCTTGCCCATGTCAGGTCTCCTTGGGGGCGGTCCATAGCGGGCGCCCACGCTACGCCAATTAGACTGCATTCCGTCGACGTTGGCGGTGAAAGGGACAGTGATGACTGCCACAGCTCTGGTGATCGGCGGCACCTCCGGCCTGGGACGAGCGATCGCACAGCGCTGCGCCGAGAGGGGCGAGCGGGTGGTGATCGCCGGCCGCGACGTGGGCCACGCAAGCAGGGTGGCGACCGAGCTCGGCAATGGTGTGACCGGACTCGGGGTCGACCTGGCGGAGCCCCGGACGATCGGCCCGGCACTGGACGGCATCGATCGGGTGGATCACCTGGTCATCACCGCTGCAGATACGTCCAGCAATCCCGTCAGTGACTACGACGTGGCGACGGCCTCCCACCAAGCCATCCTCAAACTCGTCGGCTACACGGAGACGGTCCACGTCCTGGCAGCGCGCTTCCGTCCGTCGTCCTCCGTGGTGCTGTTTGGCGGCTACGCGATGATGCGGCCCTACCCGGGTTCGACGATGGTCACGGCGGCGAACGGAGGTGTGTCCGCGCTGATTCGGACGCTGGCGGTCGAACTGGCACCGGTGCGGGTCAACGCGGTGCATCCGGGCTTGGTCGGCGACAGCCCGAGGTGGATCGACAAGGACACGAGCGAAGCCGTTGCGCGCACGCCCATCGGGCGCCTCGTCACCATGGCTGAGGTCGCGAGCGCCGTCCTGTTCCTGTTGGACAACGGCGGCATGAATGGGGTCAATCTGAGCATCGACGGCGGTATCCTGGTGCGCTGAGAAACCGTCAGCGGGCCGAGAGATCTCAGAGCTCCCGCAACGTCTCTACCGGGCGCAGTCGCGCCACGGCGGCCAGGTCAGCAGCCACGACCGCTGCCGACCCGGGATTGCCTCTTCGCCCCTTCATCCGCACCGAAGCCTTGGTGCTCATTGGAGACGACGATCCGATCATCGACGTGAGAACCGCCCGAGTGGTCGCCGGTCTTCTTCCCCACGGCCGCCTGCATATCGCTCACGACGCAGGCCACCTCTTCCTGGTCGACCAGGCCTGGCTGGGGGCCCGCATTGTCGGGCGGTTTCTGCACGGAAGGCCATTGTCGACGGCTGACGGCTGACAGCGGTCATGATTCGGACAGCCACGCGGCCAACGCGCCCCGGCACACACGGATTCAACCAGGAGACACAGCGTGACGGCCCAACAGTCCGCTGCACCGGCGCCCGAGGAGTTCGACCTGCAGCTACCGAGCGGTCGTATTCACGTCCAGCGCTTCGGCTCGCCGGACGCACCCATGATGGTGTGTCTGCCAGGCCTTTCGGCCAATATGAAGGGATTCGACTTTCTCTCCGAGCGGCTGGTCGGCGACGAGCTGCAGCTGGTCGCTGTCGACCTGCGCGGCCGCGGGCTGAGCGAGGTGACCGCCCCGGGGACGTACGGATGGGTCAACCACGCGAAGGATGTGTTCGCGCTCGCCGATGGACTGGGTGCCCAGCGTGTCTCTGTGCTCGGCATGTCGATGGGCGGGGCCATCGCAATGGTGTGCGCATGGATGGATGCGTCGAGGGTCGAACGCCTCGTCCTGATCGACATCTGCGGTGCCCCGGATGAAGCCGCCGCGGCACCGATAGCTGCCGCTGTCAGCCGCCTCGGTTCGGTGTACGCGTCCGCGGAGGCATACTTGGCGTTGGTTCGGCAGATCGGCACCGTGGAACCTTGGAGCGAGTATTGGGAGCGCTACTTTCGCTACGAGCTCCGCCCGGTCGATGGAGGGGTTACCGCGCGCAGCAACCCAGCGGCCGTGTTGGAAGATGCTGCGTTCGGTGCCGGCGCATTCGCCTTCGGCGACGCGGCCGGGGTGTACTCGCTGTGGCCATCGCTAACGATGCCGGTGCTGTTGCTGCGTGCATCGCGCGAACTCCTGCCCGGCTGCGGCCGCATCGTCAGCGATCGCGATCGCGAACGCTTTCCGCGTGAGGTGCCGTCCGCTACGGTCGTCGACGTCGACGCCAACCACTACGGCATCAACACGCATGAGGCATCAGCAGAGGCCATCGCTCGGTTCCTCGCTGCTGATGATCGGGCGCTAATCGCGACGTGCGGGGCCGCCCCATGAGCGATCCGACGATCGCCGCTGGAGAGTCCACTCTCACCGGGCGACGCACGCTGGTGACCGGCGGCGCATCGGGAATCGGTCTGGCGACGGCTCGCCGGTTTTTCACTCGCGGCGCCGAGGTGACGATCACCGACATCGACGAGGCAAATCTCTTGAACGCGGCCGGCTCATTGCCCGGGGTGCGGACGATCGCGGCCGACCTGAGCCGCAGCGGCGACGTTCATGCGCTGGTAGATCAGACGGGACCGATGGACATCCTCATCAACAATGCCGGCCTGCAGCACGTCAGTCCCGTCGAGGATTTCGACGAGTCGCGCTGGGACCTGCTCATCGCAGTCATG
This sequence comes from Candidatus Dormiibacterota bacterium, assembly GCA_955652455.1. The sequence continues at coordinate 125 of CATPBU010000101.1, read as the reverse complement.
CTCACCGCCCCGTTCCTTCTGATCAAGCAGCTCCTGCCGGGTATGTACGAGACCGGGTGGGGCCGCATCGTCAATGTGGCTTCTGTGCACGGCCTGGTCGCCTCCCCAAACAAGGCGGCGTACGT
>CATPBU010000100.1 GCA_955652455.1 Candidatus Dormiibacterota bacterium | reverse complement strand
CGGCCACGGCGCCACCGCAGATGTTCTTCTACGGCGGCCAGGCGGTGATCGAGGGCGTGCTGATGCGCGGCCGGCACCACTACGCGGTCGCCGCTCGCCGGCCGGACGGCAGCATCACCGTGCGGTCCGAGATGCTGACCTCGCGCGTCTACACCCACCCGATGTGGGCCAAGCCGTTCCTCCGCGGCGTGGCCGGGCTGTACGAGATGCTCGGCCTCGGAATGCGCGCCCTGCAGTGGTCGGCGAACGTGCAGCTGGGCGAGGAGGCACAGCTGACGGCCGGCACCCTACGGGTCACCATCGTCATCTCGATGGTCTTCGCTCTCGGCCTCTTCATCGGCCTGCCTCTGCTCCTGGCCAGCGCACTGCATCGTGGTGGTACGCAGCGCAGCGTCGTCGGCGTGCTCATCGAGGGCGCGATCCGCGCCCTCATCCTGCTCGGCTACCTGGTCGCGATCGGCCAGCTGCGCAGCGTGCGCCGCCTCTTCCAGTACCACGGTGCAGAACACAAGGCGATCAACTGCCTCGAATCGGGAGCCGCGGTGGACGTCCAGCACGTGCGCGTCAGCAGCCGCCTCCACCCGCGTTGCGGCACCGGCTTCCTGGTGGTCGTGGCGCTGGTCAGCGTGATCGTGTTCACGCCGCTCGGGGTGTTGCCCGTCCCGGTCCGGCTGGCCCTGCAGGTCGTGCTCGTGCCGGTGGTGGCCGCGATCTCCTACGAGGCGATTCGCGGGCTGGCTCGCGTCCGGCATACGACGTTCGGTCGTGTCGCACTGGTTCCCGTCCTGGCCACGCAGCGGCTGTCCACCCGCGAGCCGAACGACCGCCAGATCGAGGTGGCCATCTGCGCGCTGGACGCGGCTCGCGCCGGAGACGGGTCCGTCGCCGAGGTCCACGGCGCCGCAACCGCGCAGGGCTAACCTTTCGACGCCATGGCCGGGATCGATGATCGACTGCGCGCGCTCGAGGAGCGTTTCGATGAGATCGGCGTGCAGCTCGCGCAACCGGATGCCTACAGCGACATCGACCGCGTGCAGCGCCTCTCCCAGGAGCAAGCGCGGCTTCGCGAGGTCGTCGAGACCGGACGGGCGTGGCGCGCCGCCAACCACGCCGTCCTCGAAGCGCAGGACCTGCAGCGCAACGAAGCCGACCCTGAGATCGTGACCATGGCAGAGGAGGAGGAGGCGGCTCAACGCGCTGTCGGGGAGGACGCGCAGCTGCGCCTGCGTGCGCTGCTCGTGCCCACCGACCCCAACGACGAACGGGATGTCGTCGTCGAGATCCGAGCCGGGACCGGTGGCGACGAGGCGGCGATCTTCGCCGCGGACCTCTTCCGCATGTACAGCCGGTACGCCGAGCGGCAGAAGTGGCGCGTCGAGCTGCTCGATGCCAGCGAGTCGGGGACCCACGGGTTCAAGGAGGTCGTCTTCGAGGTGCACGGCCACGGCGCGTACTCGAACCTGAAGTTCGAGTCCGGTGTGCATCGCGTGCAGCGCGTCCCCGAGACCGAGTCACAGGGGCGGATTCACACTTCCGCGGCGTCTGTCGTGGTCCTGCCCGAAGCCGACGAGCTGGAGGTGAACATCGCCGAGAACGATCTGAAGATCGACGTCTATCGCAGCACCGGCCCCGGCGGGCAGAGCGTCAACACCACCGACTCCGCAGTACGCATCACCCATCTTCCCACCGGCCTGGTGGTCACCTGCCAGGACGAGAAGTCGCAGATCAAGAACCGCGCCAAGGCCCTGCGCGTGCTTCGGGCGCGGCTCTACGACCTCGCTCAGGCCGAGCGCGACGCTGAGCTCAAGGCGACCCGTCGCTCGGCGGTCGGCACCGGCGACCGCAGCGAGAAGATCCGCACCTATAACTACCCCCAGTCGCGCATCACCGACCACCGCATCCACCTCGACGTCTTCCAGCTCAACAAGGTTCTCGACGGCGAGCTCGATCTGCTCATCGAGCCTCTCTCCCAGGAGGACCAGGCGCATCGCCTCCTCGAGGAGGACGGCAATGCGTGACCGACCGTGCACACCCTGATGGAGGTGGTGCGTCTCAGCACCGGATACCTCGACAGCCACGGCAGCAGCTCGCCGCGTCTCGACGCCGAGCTGCTCGCTGCCCAGGCGCTGAACCTCCGTCGCATCGACGTGTACCTGCAGTTCGACCGACCGCTCGAGGAGGCTCAGCTTGGCGCCATCCGCGAGCTGGTGCGGCGTCGTGGCGACGGCGAGCCGGTGGCCCACATCACCGGCGAGCGAGAGTTCCACTCCCGCACGTTCAGGGTTTCGCCCGACGTCCTCATCCCCCGGCCGGAGACCGAGACCCTGGTCGGCCTGGCGCTGGCTGAGGCGTTCGGGCGCGCGCCGGGGGGCGAGGGACTGCGTATCGCGGATATCGCAACCGGCAGCGGTTGCATCGCGGTCACATTGGCGGCCGAGCTGCCCGGTGCGCAGGTCACGGCCACAGACGTGAGCGAGGCCGCGCTCGCCATCGCGCGGGTCAACGCAACGCGGCACGATGTCGCGGATCGAGTCGAGCTGGTCCAAGGGTCGTGGTGCGCGCCGTTGGCACCACGCTCGTTCGACATCGTGGTCGCCAATCCACCGTACATTCCCAGCAACGAGCTCGGTGGGCTGGCGCGCGATGTGCGTGACCACGAACCCGTCCTCGCGCTCGACGGCGGCCCCGACGGCATCGGGGCTTACCGCGAGCTGCTGCCCTCGATCGCCACTGTTCTAGCGGCGGGCGGATGGGCGGCGCTGGAGATCGACACCCGGGCGGCAGAGCAGGTGAGCATCCTGGCGGTCGAGGCGCTCGGACCGCGAACCGTCACGCAGAGTCACCCGGACCTCACCGGCCGGCCGCGGGTGGTGTCGATGACCCGCGCCGCTGAGTAAGGCCGATGTCCCACCTGCGGGTCGAGGTCGCCGCTGCGCTCGCCGCGTTGCACCGCGGTGATGTGATCGCCGTGGCAACCGACACCGTTTACGGCCTCGCCTGCGACCCTCGCGACCCCGCTGCTGTCGACCTCGTGTATGCGCTCAAGCGGCGTCCCGCCGATCTGGAGCTCACCCTGCTCGCTCATGACGCGGCTCAGCTGGACGGCATGGTTGTCTGGACGGCGGCAGCGGCCGGGCTGGCTGCGGCGTTCTGGCCAGGGCCGCTCTCGCTGGTGCTTCCAGTCGGTGACCAGCGGTTGGCGGTCCCGCGCCGTGGTGACACGCTGTCGGTGCGCGTACCCGACCATCCGCTGCTGCTCACGCTGCTCGAGCAGAGCGGGCCGCTGGCCAGCACCAGCGCCAACCGCCACGGCGATCCACCCGCCACCAGCGCCGCCGCAGTGCGCGGCCACTTCGGTGACGAGGTCACCGTGATCGTGGAGGGCCGCAGCCCCGCCGGCCGAGCCTCCACTATCATCGACTGCAGCGTGACGCCGCCGCGTGTCCTGCGCGAGGGGCCAATCGACCGCCGCAGCCTCTCGGAGTTCGTGCAGGGCTGACGGTGGGGTCATCGCCTTGGCGCCCCGAGGAGGACGACGACCGCATGGCAGTGCAACAGGAGACAGGCGCCCACGTCGGATTCACCGCCAAGCCCGCGCTGCGCGCCACCGATCCCGAGGTGGCGGCGCTCCTCGACGCCGAGCTGACCCGGCAGGAGGAGACGCTCGAGCTGATCCCGTCGGAGAACCTCGCCTCGGTCGCGGTGCTCGAGGCCCTGGGGTCGTGGCTCAACAACAAATACGCCGAGGGCGTGCCGGGCAAGCGGTACTACGGTGGCTGCCAGGTCGTCGACCAGGTCGAGAACCTCGCCCGCGACCGCTGCAAGCAGCTCTTCGGCGCCGACCACGCCAACGTCCAGCCGCACTCGGGTTCCCAGGCCAACATGGCCGCCTACGCCAGCGTCCTCAAACCGGGCGACACGGTCCTCGGCATGGCGCTCGACCAGGGCGGCCACCTCACCCACGGCTCACCGGTCAGTTTCAGCGGCAAGCTCTACAACTTCCAGGCGTACACGGTCAGTGAGTCCACCGGCCGGCTCGACTACGCCGAGCTGCGGGCTCGGGCACGGGAGGTGTCGCCGGCCATGATCGTCGCCGGCTACAGCTCGTATCCCCGGCTCCTCGACTTTGCTGCCTTCGAGGAGATCGCCCGCGAGGTAGGAGCCCTGCTGCTCGTCGACATGGCCCATTTCGCCGGCCTGGTCGCCGGTGGCGCGCACCCCTCACCGGTGCCGCACGCTGACTTCGTCACCTTCACCACTCACAAGACCATGCGCGGCCCATGGGGAGGCGTGATCCTGTGCCGTGCCGCTCACGCCGACGTTGTGGACAAATCCGTTTGCCCGGGCATCCAGGGTGGTCCGCAGATGCACGCCATCGCGGCCAAGGCGGTGATGTTCGCGCAGTGCATGCAGCCCGAGTTCCGCGCCTACGCGCAGCAGGTGGTGAGCAACGCTGCCGCGCTCGCGCGTGGACTGGCCTCCCGCGGAATCGAGCTGACCACCGGCGGCACCGACAACCACCTCATGGTCGCCGACCTTCGTCCGTTCAACCTGCGCGGTCGTGCGGTGCAGAACGCCTTCGATGAGGTCGGCGTGACCGTCAACGCCAACGCCTTCCCGGGCCATGGGGGCACCCCCTACAACCCCAACGGCATCCGCCTGGGCTCGCCGTCGGTCACCTCGCGGGGGATGGGGGAGGCAGAGATGGATGAGATCGCCGACTTCGTCTCTGTGATGCTTCACGGCTTCGAGGATCTCGACGTTCATGCCCAGGTTCGCGAGCGCAGCCTCACCCTGTGCAGGCGGTTCCCCCTGCCCTATCGCTCGTGAGCAGCGGGTGGCTGCCGGCGCTTCCGCCGTTCCTGCTGGCGAGCATCGTGACCATCGCGGCGGTGCCGCTGACCATGCTGCTGGCCCGCCGGTTCGGCGCGGTCGCCGAACCTGACGCCGCCCGCCACTTCCATCGCTCTCCCACCCCCCGACTCGGTGGGCTGGCGCTGTTCACCGGTTTCACGGTCGCGCTGATCGCTTTTGGGGGCACAGTTCCCGATCGATGGCTGGTGGTCGCCGTG
>CATPBU010000099.1 GCA_955652455.1 Candidatus Dormiibacterota bacterium | reverse complement strand
GCAGGGGGATCGCGAGGCGGTGACCCGGCTGGTCGAGCATCCAGACATCGCCGCCATCTCGTTCGTCGGTTCAACGCCGGTCGCACGCTACATCTACGAAACCGCCACGCAGAATGGCAAGCGCGTGCAGGCCCTGGGCGGTGCCAAGAACCACATGGTGGTGCTACCCGACGCCGACGTAGACGCCGCCGCGGACGCGGCGGTTTCAGCCGGTTATGGATCGGCGGGCGAGCGCTGCATGGCGATATCTGCAGTGGTGGCGGTCGGAGGAGTGGGGGACAGGTTGGTGGAGGCGATCGCGAAACGGATCGCCAAGGTGAAGGTGGGACCGGGCGACCAACCGGATTCCGAGATGGGTCCGCTGGTGACCCGCGAGCACCGAGACCGGGTGGCGTCGTACCTGGACCGCGCGACTCTGGGTGGGGCAGAGATCGTCGTCGATGGCCGCGACGACGTGCCCGCCGGTGATGGTTTCTTCCTCAAGCCGTCCCTGGTCGACGGCGTCCGGCCCGGCACCAAAGTGTATGACGACGAGATCTTCGGCCCGGTGCTCTCGGTGCTCCGCGTCGAGACCTACGACGACGCGGTGCAACTGGTCAACAGCAATCCGTATGGGAACGGCGTGGCCATCTTCACCCGTGACGGCGGCGCCGCTCGCCGGTTCCAGTTCGATGTGCAGGTGGGCATGGTGGGAGTGAACATCTCGATTCCGGTACCAGTCGCGTACTACAGCTTCGGCGGTTGGAAGGCTTCACTCTTCGGCGATACGCACATGTATGGCCCCGACGGCATTCAGTTCTACACGCGTACCAAGGTGGTCACCGCCCAGTGGCCCGATCCAAGCACCAGCACGGTTGACCTGGGGTTCCCACGCAGCAACTGAGAGGAGGCCACCGCTGATCAGGCTCCTCGGACAGCGCCGACCGTTGCCAACGCCTCAGCCACGAGCACTCCGGACACCAGGGTGCCACGGCCCGGTATGCTCGAGATGCTCAGCGATCCCCCCAAGGAGTCCAGCCTGTCCTGCATGTTGGTGAGCCCGGCCCCGCGCCGTGCCGCTGCCACGTCGAAGCCACGGCCGTCGTCCTCGACCGCGAAGCAGAGGCGACTGTCCTCATTGGTGAGTCGAATCGTGACCTGTGCCGCGTGTGCGTACTTCATGACGTTCTGCAAAGCCTCGAGTACGCAGAAGTACACCGCGGCTTCGACCTCCTGCGGGTAGCGGGCGATCCCGACTGCGTCGACGGCGACAGGGACAGTCGCCCGGCGCGCCTGCGACTCGATCGCCACCCCCAACCCTCTGTCGGCGAGAAGCGGGGGGTAGATGCCGCGCGCCAGGTCGCGCAATGTCTCCAGGGCCTCATCCGCGTCGCGCTTGAGCCCGCTCAGTGTCGCCCTCGCCTTGTCGGGGTCCTTGAGCGCCTGCATCTCAACCAGACCGAGCTTCACCTTGAGCGCGACCAGGTGCTGCTGCGCGCCGTCGTGCAGGTTGCGTTCCAACCGCCGGCGTTCGTCGTCCTGCGCTGCAACCAGACGCTGGCGTGATGCACGCAGTTCCTCGAGGCGCGCCGCGAGGTCCGCGCTCAGGCCGACGTTCTTGAGCACCAGCCCGGCCTGATGGGCCAGGTCATCGAGGAGCTTTTCCTCGATCGGCGTGAGCGGTTCGCCTGATCGTTTGCTGACGCTCAGCGCTCCGAGCAGCTCGTTCTGTTGACGGACCTCGACCACGCGGTCGCCGTTCGGAAGGGCGGAGATCGAACCGTTGCTCAACGCGATCGACTGAGCCGAGGTGACACCGGCCGGCCACGATGCCGCCGCACGCAGTGTGCCGCCACTGCGCAGCCAGACATCCGCACGTTGTGCGCCGGTGCCCTCCGCGAGCACGCGCGCCATGCGCGGCAGCACGTCATCGGTGGCATAGCTCTCGGCGACGCGCTCAGAGAATTGCGAGAGCACTTCGTACGGTGTGGCGCGCTTTCCGTAGACGAGCCGGTTGGCGACTCTCTGCAGCCGTTCGCGCACCGGTTGGAAGCCAATCGCCACGATTGCCGTCGCCAGGATGGACAGGCCGAGGTTCGGCTTGCCTCCACCTCCAACCAGCGCGCCGAAACCCACCGCGATGCCGACGTACACCGCCGTGATGAAGACGGCGAGCGTGCCGTAGACCAGGGTGCGACTGATGACAACGTCGATGTCGTACAGCCGATACTTGAGGATGGCGACACCGGCGGCGATCGGCACCGCGGGAGCAACCAGCACGGAGATCCACGAACCGCCCGTAAGGAAGCCGTCCGTCACTACTCCTGCAACCCAGATGACCGCGCCGTATGCAAACCACTTGATCTGCTGGCGTGCTTCCCCCGAGGCGTGCCGCAAACGGAGCCATAGCGAGGTCACGCAGGCGAAGACGATGGGCAGTGCGGCCACGGTCCCCACCTGGGAGATCGCGTAGGCGACGGGACGGAAGCCAGTGGCGGGTGAGGTCTGGTTGAGCAGGTCGGCGTCTGGCAGACCCCAGGTGGCCGCTGCGAGCGGCACCGTGACAACGAATATGGCCGCGGCTGACAGCCAGCCGACCGGCCGCCAGCGCGGCGATGGCAGGGCGCCATCGGGATAGAGCAGGAACAGGAACGTGAAGGCCACACCGAGGCCCGGCGCCCACGTCCACACGCTGAGCCATGCCATCAAAGACCCGAGCGGCAACACACCGCGGCCGGAGGTCAGTGCCTGGATCGCGTAGACGCCTGAGAACGGCTCCACAGCCTGCCAGAAGCCGATGAAGCAGAAAAGCCAGCCGATCACGTTCCTCGGCCTGCGCGTCAGGATCAGTGCGCCGCAGAGAGGGGCGACCGCTCCGGTAAGCGCGGTCGCAAGTCCATAGCCGCTGAGTACGGGCGAATGGGCCGGATAGCCAATTGCGATCGCGGCACCCGCCATCGCCATGCTGGGGGCGGCGACCAACCACGCCAGTCGCCTGAGCGTCCGGTCACTCATCCGCATGCCGGAATTGTGGCCGCCCTCAATCGGTGGCGAAAGGATGCATGCCGCACCCGCGCGTGGATGCCAGCATCCCCATGAAGGATCGCGGTCTCCGAGGTCGCCGGAGGGCTAGCTGACGTTCAGTAGCCGTAGCGAGGGCTGGCGGTGCCGGTGCTCGAGCCCGATCCACCGGTCATCGGCTGGCCATTCGCTTGGACGGCGTGCCAGGTTCCACCAAACGACATGAGGCCGTTGCCGTTGGACTGGCCTGTGCCGCTGTCGCCCGAGTAGTAATAGAGCGAGGCACCGTTTGCGGTGGCCTGAGTCGACCCATCTGACGCGGTGGCGGCGGCCAGGGTTGCGGTCACGCCAGAGCCTGCCTGCGGAGCGCCGGTGGTGGCGACCGGCGGCCATGCCGAGGGGCACGAGCCGGTGCAGGGAAGAGACTTGCCCTGGGCGTCGAGAAGGACATACACCGTGTTGCCATTGGGCCCCGTCAGGACCATCCCGGCGTTGGTCTGGGCCGCGCTGATCGTCGCCGCGCCCCCGGAGCCGCTCGAAGCTCCGCTCGAGGTTCCAGACGCCCCGCCGCACGCCGTGACAAGAGTGGCGGTGGCTATCGCTCCCAGCAGCAGCCGGCCGGTACGGTTGTCAACGGCTCTCATCGAGGGTCCTCGCGGTTCCGGGCGGACACGATCTTCGCACCTGGAATACGGCCAGCGTTACGTTGCAGGGAGTAAACAGGGCTTCGAGTCATGTCCGGGTCATGACAGGTCGTCCTCGTCCTGGCGCCTGTCGGCGGCCGGCCACGTGGAAGCGGTCAGCCACTCCACCTGCCCGGGCCGCATCACCAGGCCCAAGGCCATCACATCCCGTGTCATTCGCTCGACAACCCGACGCACCGAGTCCGCGAGCGGCCCTGGCAGGAGACGGCAGTACATGTCGGACAGTGTCTGGTAGTACCAGATCTGATCCGCTCCGTCCTTCGATGTGAAGCGCTCGAAGATCGCCAGACCGATGACACTCAGGTCCGCAACGATCGCACGCGCGTTGTGCAGCTTGTCGCTTGCGGATACAAGGAGCGTGCGACCATCGCCGACCTGCTCGAGACGGCGGAGGTACGCCTCTTTGCGCTCCTTCCATTCGGGCTTGTCCCGACCCGGAATGGCCCTGGTATCGGAGCAATGATCCACAATATCCGCGACTCGCTCTCCGAACAGCGATCGAATCTGCGTCAGCATCGCCTCCCCATCGACCGCGTCCTCGACTGCGTCATGGAGCAGCCCTGCAATGGCGCCGTCCTCGTCGCCGCCGTTCTCCATGACGAGCGCGGAGACGGACATCACGTGCGCCAGGTACGGGATCTGCGTTCCCTTTCGTCGTTGAAACGCGTGGACCTCGGACGCGAGTTGGAAAGCCGCTCTGTAGCGGTCGGACAACATTGGGGTCGAGTTCCGGTCGTCCGGCACGTGCTGCTCCTCTGGGCGCCGGACGCTCCCGGCGGTGCTGCACAGGACGTGACCCGACCAGCCCATGATGACCCACGCCGGCGTAACGCGCGCCTGTGAAGGTGGACGAGGGTCGACGAGGTGGACATGGTCGAATCGGTCGCCGCCGCGGAATTACCCCATCTCCGCTTCGAGCCGCGCGCGGGCCTTGGCGAGCTCCTCGCGGGCGGCGGCCCCAACCTTGGGAAATCGAGGATTGATTCGGGCCAGTGCATCCACGACGACGGCGGCCACAGCCAGGCGAGCGAACCACTTGTGGTCGGCGGGGACGACGTGCCAGGGGGCCCACCGGGTGCTTGTCCGGCTGAGCACCTGTGAGTAGGCGTGCTGGTACTCATCCCAGTGGTCACGCTCGGCCAGGTCCGCAGGGGAGAACTTCCAGTTCTTATCAAGGTCGTCGATGCGATCGAGCAGTCGGTTCCGCTGTTCCTCCTTGGAGATGTTGAGGAACAGCTTGACCACGTGGACGCCGTTGTCGACGAGGTGATGCTCCCAGTCGTTGATTTCTCGGAAGCGGCGCTCCCAAATGTTCTTGCCTCTGACCTTTGCGGGCAGATGCTCACGTTCGAGGTTGTCGGGATGCACGCGTACCACGAGCACCTCCTCGTAGTGCGACCGGTT
>CATPBU010000098.1 GCA_955652455.1 Candidatus Dormiibacterota bacterium | reverse complement strand
GCTGGCCACCGACCGCCTGGTCACCGTCACGGGTACCGGGGGCGTCGGCAAAACGCGGCTGGCCATGGAACTGGCACAGGGAGCCGCCTTCGACTTTCCGGCGGGGGTTTGGATCGTGGAGCTGGCCCGCATCGGCAGCAGCGACCTGGTGGGCACGGCCATCGCCGAGGCAACGTCAGCGCCCCGAGAATCGCAGTCAAGCGAGTTGGAGCGGGCCGCGCGACGGCTCAGCGACGGACGCCAGCTGCTGATCCTCGACAACTGCGAGCACGTGGTGTCGGGCGCCGCCGAGGCCAGCTGGCACCTGCTGACCCACTGCTCTGGCCTGACGATTCTGGCCACAAGCAGGGAGGCCCTGGACGTCCGGGGAGAGCGTGTGGTGCCTCTCCTCCCATTACAGCTCTCGGAGTCCACGGATTCCCACGGCGATCCCGACACCATCAGCGATGCCATGCAGCTGTTCGGTGATCGCGCCCAGCTGCTCGACGGCAACGGGGAGTTACGGCCTGAGGCGGCTGCCGACGTCGCCGACATCTGCCGGCGCCTCGATGGCCTCCCTCTCGCGCTGGAGCTGGCGGCGGCGTGGGTGCCCGTGCTGTCGCTGAAGCAGGTGCGAGACCGGCTCGACGGCAGCCTGCTGCTGCTTGGTCGCTCTGAGAAGGGTCGCCCCACTCGGCATCGCAGCATCCACGCCGCGCTGGATTGGAGTGAGCGCCTGCTGACGCCGGCGCAGGCCACCGCCTTCGCGCGGCTGTCGGTGTTTGTCGGAGGATTCTCACTCGAGGGCGCCGACACGGTCCTCTCCAACGCCGATGACGATGGGGAGTCGACGCTGGAGCTGATCGCGGGCCTGGTAACGCGCTCATTGGTGATCGCCGATACCGGTGCGGAGGCGGCACGGTATCGCCTCCTCGAGCCGGTGCGACAGTACGCCGCCGAGCACCTCCGGGCTCGTCCAGACGACGAGGAGGCGGACACGCGTCGGCGGCACCTCAGCTACTTCGCCGAGCTCGCGCAAACAGCGGAGGAGCCGATCATCGGCGGTCCGGATCAGCCGTGGATGCGCCGCCTCGACTCCGACCTGGGCAACATTCGCGCCGCCCTGGCGTGGGGGTTCGACAACGAACACGCGACGGCGTCACGCCTGGCCACCGCGATGCTGGTGTACTGCAGGCATCGCGGCCTGTACAGCGAGGGAGCAGGGTGGGCACGCCAGGCCACGCGATCGACCGGGCGCCTCCGGGCTCGAGCGCTGTGCATGGCGGGGTGGCTCTCGAGCGAGATGGGTGACGCACGCCGCGGGCGCATTCTCCTTGATGAGTCGTATCGACTCACCGCTGAGAGTGGCAGCCTGCCAGACCTGGCGATGGTGCTCACCGCCCGCGCGCTCGCCGAGTACGTGGTTGGCGACCTGGAAGCGCTCAGCGCCACCGCCGAGGAGGTGGTTGCCGTGGCTCGTCGTTCCGGCAACCAGTCGCGGCTGATGTGGGCGCTGTGGGCACCTGCCGTCTGCGCTGCGGCCAACGACGATCACCAGCGCGCGCTCGACCTATTCCGCGAAGCCCGTGCCATCGCTGTCGACCTCGGCAACGTGACCTGGGGATCCGTGCTGGCCGTCAACGTCGTTGAGTCGGCCATCGACAACGGTGACATGACCGCAGCAACCCCCCTCCTCCGCGATGCGCTGCAGGCGGAGTCCACTACCGACCCCACCAGCGCTGGATACTTGATCGAGGACGCAGCAATCCTGGCGATTCAACGAGGCGACAACGGCGCCGGGATCCGCCTGCTCGGCGCCAGTCATGCAGACCTGGCGCGCGCGGGTTACAGAGAGTCTCCGGACGAGGCGAAACGTCGTCGCCACTGGATTGACGCTGCCCGGCGGCAGCTGGACGCGGCGGCTGCGGACGCGCTGTGGGACGAGGGTGAAGCACTGACTCGCGCGGACGCACTCGATGTGGCCCGGGCCGTCGTGGCAGAACCAGGCACGGAGGCAGTGACCGCGGCAGCGGCGGTTGGAAACTCATTCATCAGAGAAGGTGAGTTCTGGTCGCTGGCCTACGAAGGCGTGGTGACGCGCCTCAAGGACAGCAAGGGTCTGCGCGACGTGGCCAGGTTGATCGCCGCCCGCGGTCAGGGCGTGGCGGCGATCGATTTGGTGAGCGTCGCCCGCGAACGTCCCGAGGCTCTGTCTGAACGCGGGCTGGGCATCGAGGGTGATGTGGGTGAGGTGCTCGATGCAGAGGCTCGGGCGCAGTACCGCGCTCGGCTCGTCGAGCTGGACGAGGAGGTCAGCGACGCCGACAGGTGCAACGACCCTCACCGCGCGAGCCTCGCCCGCGACGAGCGCACGTTTCTCCTGGCTGAGCTTGGCGCGGCGGTGGGACTGGCGGGTCGACCTCGGCTTGCACTGGACCCGGCCGAACGGGCGCGCAAGGCCGTGACCTGGCGCGTGCGAGACTCGATCAACCACATCGAGGCGGCGCACCCGGCGCTGGGCAGGCACCTCCGCCGGTCGGTGCGCACCGGCAGCTTCTGCGTGTACGACCCCGATCAGGCTACGGAGTGGAGGCTGTAAGTTCGCTGGCGTAGTTCGTCACGGAACGCTGGTAGCGTGGGAGGTGGCGGGCCAGGGCTGTCAGAGCGAGGGCGAGGGCCTCTCGTTCGCGGTCCACGTCGGCCAGGGATAGGGCCAGGAAGGCGCGGACGGCGTCGTCGAGGTCGTCGGATTCAGCGTCGAGTTCGGGGGTGAGGAGCGCGATGCTCTCCTCGGCGCGATCGAGATTGCGCAGAGAGCTGGCCAGCTGGATTGTGGCGCGGCGGCGGCGGAGGCCGGTGAGGCCGAGGTCGAGCGCCTGCTTGTAGAGGGGGACGGCGACGTCGGAGTGGCCGGTGGAGTCCAGCGCCGCCGCGTGCTCGAAGATTGCCACGGCGTCGTCCGGCGGGCGCTCGGCGGTGAGTGCCTGGATCGCGGCGAGGAAGTCGGTCTCGGTTCGATCGTCCAGCGATGCCCAGACGTCTGACAGCCGTTGTTCCCAGTCCGGGTGGGTGGTTGGCGTCACGTCAGGGAGGGTAGGTCCGAGCCGTCGCCCCGCTCGAGCTTGGCGGCGATCTCCTCTGGGGTGCCCCTGACGGCGAATTGGTCCTCATTCGAGAAGTGAATGTTGCAGAGGCCGTCGTCAGACGCTGAGAGGAACTGGACGTGGTCGGGGTTGACCCAGCGGGCGTCGCCGGTGGGCGCCTCGAGACGGACGAAATGAGCCATGTGGGGGTCTCTCCTAACCGAACAGCCGTACGTTGATCCTATTGGGACGTTCGCGCCGAGCGGTACTAGACAGCGGTTGACACACAATGTTATAGTGGGTATGGTGCTAAACAGCACCCCGAATTTTGGAGGCAATAAAGCCATGGGTCTAGGCGTCGGAATCTTTCTGACCGCGATCGGTGCGATTCTCGCGTTTGCCGTGAATGTCGACACCGGCGGTACCGGCATCAACGTGCACACCGTCGGCCTCATCCTGCTCGCCGTGGGCATCCTGGGGATCATTCTCTCGATGGTGTTCTGGTCCTCGTGGGGAGGCTTCGGCGGCCGCCGTCGCAGCACCACCACGACTGCTCCCGGCGCGCCAGTTGCGCCTGGCAGCACGACAACGACTGTCGATCAGCCGTAAGTCTGCCCCAGTGCCGCAGGAGCGGGCCGGCCCCCAAGCCGGTCCGCTTCTGTTTTTAAGCCTTCTTCCAGCTGTCGAAGTCAGGGACGTTGTACTGGATGCGCAGCGTGACCATCAGAACGGCACCGGGGTGCTGAGCAGGCCCGTGCCGGCCAGCCGGCCGGCGAGCGTCCAGCAGAAGTCGAGGGCGTCGATCTCGATGTGCTCGCCCCCCTGTCCGGCCTGCCACTGGCCGCCTGCCGGGCCGGTGAGGACGAGGCTGAACGGTGCGCCGTGACGGCGGGCCCATTCGGCGACGACGTCGGCGATCAGTCTCCCGTCGTGCTCGGGAGTCAGCACCATGTCGCGGTCGATGGCGCGGGAGATGTCGATGCGGTGGATCCATGGATCGCGGGTGAAGATCGTGTCGACGAGGTAGCCGTACGGCCATCTTTCGGCGTTGAACGGCGGGTCCTGCCTCATGCGTACGGCCGAACGCACCGGCGCCGGCACCCGGCGGCGGGCGCGCAGGGCGCGCGGAACAGCTGCGACGAATCGCTGGACGAGCTGCGCCGGTGAGAGGTGGACGCGCTCGCGGACCTGGGT
>CATPBU010000097.1 GCA_955652455.1 Candidatus Dormiibacterota bacterium | reverse complement strand
GCCGGCTGAAAAACTCGGAGGTGCAGCTGTGAGCGCGACAACAGCCGACGCAACGCTGGCGACATCGGCGCGGGTCCGGCCCGCGGAGCGGATGCGGCGGCAGACGTCGAACCCGGTCAGCCCGGGAAGGTTGAGGTCGAGGACGATCAGGTCGACGTCGTTCTGCTCGGCGAGGCGGAGCCCATCCGTGCCGTCGTCGGCGAACTGGATTCCGAAGCCATGCTGGTTGCCGAGCACCGCGAGGATGTCGTGCATCGAGGGATCGTCATCGATCACCAGCACGGTGGCCTCGTGTCCCGAGGGCCGTCCTGGCGACGACATCGGTCCGAGCGCGGGCTCGGTGTAGCTCTTCATGGACACGCGGCACCTCGAGCGGGGGGATGAGTGCAGGCAACGTAGCACGCGTTTGCACTTATTCCGAGGCCGGTTACCCGAGTGTTGCGGACAGTCACGGCACTGGCATATCCGTTTCCCTTCCCGCGGAGAGTGCCCATCATGACGCCGGTTCCTCGAGCGGTACGGCGATGAAGAAGGAGTTGCCGCGGGCGCTCTGGTTGTCGAGCCAGATCCTTCCGCCCATTCGCTCCACCAGCTGGCGGGCGAGGTAGAGGCCGACGCCGAAGCCGCCGCGCTGGCGCAACAGCGGGTTCTCCACCTGATAGAAGGAGGCGAACACGCGCTCGACCTCGCCGTCCGGGATGCGCCGGCCGTTGTCGCGCACCTCGATATGCGCTTTGTTGACGACGCGCAGCGCGGTGATCTCCACCGGATCGTTGTCGGGCGCGAACTTCAGGGCGTTGTCGATCAGGCAGGCGAGGACCAGCACGAGACGCTCCTCGTCGACGAAGAGGCTGCCGAGGTTCTCGTCGATGTGCACCAGGAATCGGCCGCGGTCGGCCACCTCGACGAAACGAGAGACGACCTGGCGCAGCACCGCTGTGAAGTCGACGGTGGTGGGCCGGAGCCGGATCTCACCCGACTCGAGCTGCGCGATGCAAAGCAGATTGTCGGTGAGGCGGCCGAGGTGCTCGGTCTCGGTGCGCAGCTCGTGGAACCCCTCCTGGCGCGCCTCCGCCGGCAGATGGTCGCCCGCGTCCTGCATCAGTGCCAGCCACGCCTTGATCTTGGTCAGCGGGGTGCGCAGCTCGTGGGACGCGAGCATCATGAACTCACTCTTGATACGGTCGACCTCGCGCAGTTCGGCGAACACCGCGTGCTCGAGCTCGGCGGTGTGAGCCATCTGCTGGGCGCGCGCCATCACCATCTCGCGTGCGAGCAGGGCGCTGGCGAGCGAGACGACGAAGAAGAGGAAGAGGCGCGAGACCAGCACGTTGGCGAGCGAATGGTCGAGCGGTCCGGAGACGGCCAGGCCGACGCCGACGTACAGCGCGCTGATGGTCATCGCGCAGAGGAGGCTGCCGAGGACACCAAAGCGCAAGCTGCTGAGCCCGATGAGCACATAGAACACCACAGCGAGGTTGCTGGTGAAGCCGCCGGTGAGGTATACGAGGGCGCTGGCAACAGCGAGATCCATCGCCAGCATGGCGATCTGAGTGTTCCGACCGGGAAGGTGGCGCACCAGCAGAGCGAGCGTCGCGCTCAGGTTGAACAGGCACCAACCGCCGAGGATGAGGTTGACCGCGCTCGTCGTCGACGTGTGGGGCTGCCCTGGGAAGTTGTTGCTCACCCCCGCGTACACCAGCACCGCCCAGCGGGCCAGCTCGATGACCCTCTCCACGCCGGCGCGTCGATCGCGGTCGAGCTGGACAGGGTGTGCGGCGAACGGCTTGCGCGAGACGTCGGGCGCGGCCGCCGCGGGAGCCGCGGGCATGCGCTGGGTCAGCTGCTGGGTCACAGCATCGTCCTGCCCGCGACCGCGCGGGACGCGCAATCAGTCGCAGGCCGCGTGCTCACGCAACCAGCCTACCGACCGATTCGGGCGGCGGCGACAAGGACCGGTAACGAATACCCCGGTGACCGTGTAACAGGAATCGCCGCGGCCGTCAGCTCACGAGCACGGCCGCTCACTGCTGAGCCTCGCGGCGCTGCCGTCGCCACCCCCGGCGGACATGACCACGCTCGCCGTGAGGACGTCGCGGCAGTCGACCGACCAGCCCAGGGTCAGCAGCGCCGCGACCTCCTGGCCGCCGGCAGGCAGGATGGCATCGTGGATACCGCTGGCGTTGATCACCTGGGCCCAGTCCGGCCTCAGGTCGTGGATGTCGAGGTACTGCTGCAATGCGGCGTCACCGAAGACCGCGGTCTCGTCGTAGAGGTAGACGACCCGACCCACGGGGAGCCGGCCGGCGAGGTACCCAGTCCACGTGTCGATCGAGTAGAGACGCCGGCCGGCGAGGTGCGCGGCGGCGTATTCCGCGGCGGCCTTGGGCTCGTGGGACGCCTCGTAGGTCGCCGCCGCGCGGGCACTCAACTGCGGGACCACCGCAGCGGCGGTCCCCGCCGCGACAACGGCGACCATGGCTGAGGCGAACCACGACGGCGGCCGCCGCCAGCGGCGCAGCGCCGGCCACCTCGAGCGTGGCAGCCTGGCGCGGTGTTCCGACCACGCGGCCGCGCCGTACCTGGCCAGCTGCGGGGCCGCGACCAGCGCGAAGAGTGAGACGTTGCGCTGCGCCTGCAGCGCGGCGGCGAACGCGGCGCCAGCAAGCACCATGTCGAATAGGTCGCGGCGCCGGCTGAGCACCCAGGCGACGACGAGCAGAGTGGCCTCGACCTCGAAGAGGCGCAGCCAGCTGTCGTGGAAATCGGGTGACTGCCACTCCGTGACCACGCCGGTGAGCGTTGGGTTGGTGAAGGTGGTGCCCACGTACGTCCATAGCCCGGGGCCGGCGGGATTCACCAGCGTGGCCAGCGCGCTGGCGGCGATGGCCGTGCCGAGGAGCAAGCGCGAGCGGCGGCCGGCGGTTCGCGAGGTGAGCAGCGCGACCACGGCGATGCCCAGCCCGATGATGAATCCGGCGTGCAGATTGGCCCAGACCGCGAACAGCGGCGGCAGGAGCAGCAGTGCTCGTGTCGAGCCGCTGCGCCAGCGCATCAGCACATAGAGGACCACCGCGGCGCCGAAGAGGCTGATCACCTGGCCGCGGACGCCGACCAGCTGAGCCGCCACCACCGCGCTGACGAGCAGGGCAGCGGCCATCCAGGCACCGGCGGGACGACGGTGCGGCGGAATCGAGAGCACGGCGATGAGCAGCGCCGACGACGCGACCATTCCCATGAGCAGCGACGCCAGGCCCTGTCCGCCGAAGTCGACGACGCGAGCGAGGCTCACCTCATACAGCCACTGCTGTCCCACCCACGGATTGGCGGCGTGCAGGAAGCTGAACGGCTCAACGGCTGGGATGCCGTGGGCGATGATGTAGTGGCCCATGGCGATGTGCCACCACACGTCGCTGTCGCGGAAGGGTTGCACGGTGAGCACCAGGCTCAGCAGCGCTGCGCCGATCATCCAGCCGTTGCGTCGCACAGTTCTCATCCCGGCGCCTGCTGGAGCTGCGACGGCGGCGTCTGCACCAGCGCCGTGCACGTGTCGCCGGCGGCGGTATACGACGGCTGTGGAGGCAGGTGCAGGCCGGCGACGCGGTCACGTGGCGCGAATGCGACGTTGTGCGGGTCGGTGTACACCTGCACCCAGTCGGGGGCATGCGCCAGGACATTGCTGAGCGGTGCGTTCGTGTCGAAGAGGACGATGTCGGTGTTGGCGTTGCGCAGGATGCTGTCCCAACGCGGGGTGACCGACTCGACGTCACCATAGCTGTACAGCAGGGCGTCACCCATCAGCGCGGCGTCACCGAACACGAAGACCCGGTCGCCCTGCGCGGAAAGATGGTAGGCGAGGTAGCCACCCTCGCCGTACTGGTTGAAGATGCGCAGCGGTTGCGGGTCGGCGGCGAGCCAGCGCGCGGCGCACACCGGAAAATCCTGCGCGTAGAACAGCGAATCCTCACGGGTGTGCATCGCCGGCAGCAGCCTGGCGCCGAGGTAGACGACAAGGAGGGCGCCGCAGAGCAGCACCCAGCTGACCACGCGGATGGGCACCGGCGGCAGCACCGTGCGGCGCGGCGGGTGGACGCGCAGCCGCCGCACCAGGATGTCGGCCTGGTTGATCCACACCGGCGTGGACGCGGCGACGAAGAGCGCGATGTGCCGCACCGACTGCAACGACAGCGCCACGGTGACCAGGACCAGCGCCGCGTCGCGCAGCCTGATTGTTCGATTGGCCACGACCAGGCTCACCAGGCTGAGCAGCATCAGGCCGAAGAAGCGCACCGACCAGTCATGGAAGTCGGGCGAATGCCACTCGAGGATGAGCGACTGCTGCGCGGCCGACCCTTGGGTTGCGAAGGGGTAGAGGATGATCGACGGCCCGTTGAGGTTGATCGCCGAGATGAGCAGGCAGCCGCCGAGCAGAAGTGCGAGCCTGCGCACACGCTGGATGGACGCGCGTCCCTCGAGATGGAGCAGGTGCGCCGCGACCTCGGCGATGAGCACCACGGCCATGAAGCCGAGCCCGATGAGGAACCCGGAGTGCAGGTTGCTCCACACCAGGAAAATCGGTAACAGCAGCAGCGACATCCGGCCGCCGTGGCGCAGGTGGCGCTCGGTGAGCAGCAGCGTCACGCAGGCCAGCGCGAAGGTGATCATCTGCGCTCGTGGACCCCAGATCGGGTAACCGGCGATCACCGCGAGCACCATGCCGCCGCCGAGCACGAACGGCCCGGGACGGTCCAAGCGCGCTCGCACGAAGATGCAGAGCACGCCGAGCCAGGTCACCACGCTGAGCAGCGCGACGATCGCCGCCAGGCCTGCCCACCGGTACAGGCCCGCGAAGAGAACCTCGGTGAGCCACTCGTGCATCGTCCAGGCGTGGTTGCTGACGGTGTAGGTGAACGGGTCGGTGCGGAGCAGCCCGCCCGTTTGCAGGATCAGCTGGCCACTGCGCAGGTGCCACCAGAAGTCGGGATCGCGGATGGCGTTGGTGACAGGGAAGGCGATGGCGACCAGGACCGCGCTCAGAAACAGCCCGACCGGAGAGGTGAGCCGGTCGATCAACGACTGGCGG